>NZ_JBQHTS010000047.1:0-335 GCF_052065595.1 Collinsella sp. HCP28S3_E12 | reverse complement strand
CGACCATGCTCGTCAGGGCCGCCGGCAGGGAGTGGTCCGTGCCCAGGCGCTGCATCGGCCGGCGCGTGAGCGTCGTGGCGATGCCCGGCGGCCAGGTCGTGGTGAGGATGGCCGGCGAGGAGGTCGCCGTCCACGACGCCGCGTCCGGGCCGTCGAGGCCCATCAACTACGACCCCGACCACTACGGGCAGGCCCTCGAGGGGAAGCGGGGCCTGGCCGACGCGGACATCGCCGAGGCCGCGCGCGCCAACCTCGCGCTGCTCGACTCGCTCGGAGGGGCGTGATGGGCGCCGTCGCGGAGGGCAGCCCCTCGATCAGGGCGCAGGCGAACCTCT
>NZ_JBQHTS010000046.1:0-568 GCF_052065595.1 Collinsella sp. HCP28S3_E12 | reverse complement strand
GCCAGGCCGGCGCACTCCAGCAGGCACCCCAGCCCGTACCCCTCTTCGCGCAGGGCGCTCACGGCCTCGACCTTCGCCCTGGTCAGAGTCCGTCCCTCTCGACCAGGGCACGCAATTTTTTTAGGTAGGCCACCTCGGTCTCGAGCCTTCGGCAGCGCTCCTCGAGCTCCTGCTCGCGCGTGCGCGGCCTCGCCTTGGAACCGCTCGGCCGGCCCTTGGGCCTGGGCCTGAGCGCCTCGGCGCCGCCCTCGCGGTAGAGCGCGCACCATCTCTTGAGCGGCGCCAGGGACATGACCCCGAACGCCTCCATGGCGTCCCGCTTGCTCATGCCGCCGTCGACGACGGCGGAGGCGGCGGCGACCTTCTGCTCGTATGTGTACCTGGTCTGCTTGCCGTCCATGGATAGCAGCACCTCGCTTCCGAACGACCGGTATACGTAGAGCCATTGTCTCACGGTGTCGCGCGGGACCGACAACGCCTTCGCCGCCGACTCGGAGCCGTGGCCTCGCTCGAAGAGCCCGATCGCCGCCTTCCTGGCCTCGATGTCGTGCTTCACCCTCAAGTCGAC
>NZ_JBQHTS010000045.1:0-668 GCF_052065595.1 Collinsella sp. HCP28S3_E12 | reverse complement strand
GAGAGCGCCTCGACGGCCGGGCGCCACCGGTCGGTCCGGGCGAGGGCGAGCACCTTCTTCTCGAGCTGCCGGCGGTCCGACTCCGCGCACCTCGCGGCCGTGACGTAGTACTCGAGCACGTCGCGCTGGGGCCCCTCGAGCCTGATCCCGGATATCCACCTCCAGTGGGCGCGCGTCCAGGATCCCTTCCTCGTCCCGTCGGCGTTGCGCTCGTCCCAGACGTGGCCCAGCCTGATCAGGAACATGTTGAGGCGCTGCCTGGCGCGGCGGTACTCCGCCGTGGCGTCGTCGAGGGCGCGGTCGAGGTCCCGGGCGGCCTCGACGGCCGCATCGGGCAGCGGGACCTCCACGATGTTGTGGGTGGCGAGCATGCGGGCGATGAACTCGGCGTCGCGCCGGTCGTTCTTGCGGCGCGCGTCCGCCGCCGGCCTCTGCATCTTGGAGACGGCGGCCACGGCGCAGTCGAGGCCGAGCGCGCGCAGCTCGCGCGCCATGTGGAAGCCGGTGGGGCCGCTCTCGTAGCAGGCCCTGGGCTCCTCGAACCCGAGGGCCCACTCCGCGATCTCGGCGGCGTCCGTCCCGAAGTCACGGTGCACCACCTCGCCGGTGAAGGGGTTGAACGCCGCGGCGGCGACCGATCGCGCGTGGACGTCCAGGCCGATGGAGGT
>NZ_JBQHTS010000044.1:0-750 GCF_052065595.1 Collinsella sp. HCP28S3_E12 | reverse complement strand
TGTCCATCCTCGCAGTATCCGGTTCTCAAGGTGCACGCCTGCGCCGGTTCCCGGTTCGACCGGGCCGCGCGGCAAGGAGATATATTGCCAGACCGGAGGGGCCCGCGGGGCGGGAATCCCGCACTCCATATTTTGTTCACAAATGAACCAGAGGGCCCTGGAATCCGACAGGGTCTAATCGACGATCATATATCTCAGACAGACCGTATGACCTCGGTGTTCATGCTGTCCGATGTATACGTATCGGTTATATACCCAAACCAGAATTAAATAGCACCTAGGAGATAGATTGCGACGGTTCCCCTTATAAAGCCTTTACGCGACAAAGGACCCCGCCAGACAGCGCTGGAGCCCCATTAGTGTGCAATCCTAGCCGAAAGACGTAAAACGCGAGAAAAGATTGATTTGTAATCTAAATTGGCAGATCCATCTAGGAAATACGCAACCAGCCAAAGGAGCGTTCCTAAGTTCGGACTGTAAAGAACGAGTCCCAAAAACAGGCCTCGAAAAGAATCAACCCACTTCATATGCTATTGCGACTTCAGAATAAAGAAATCAACTATCTAGAGCCACGGATCAATACAAACGCAAAAAAGGGGGAGGCCGCGAGGCCTCCCCCTTCTCGATTCTCGATGACGACTCGGTGCCGTCCACCGGTCAGCGGCGCCCTGGCCTCCCACGGGCTGGCCCCGCAGTACTCTCGGCGCGATGGGGCTTAGCTTCCGGGTTCGGAACGGGACCGGGCGTGCC
>NZ_JBQHTS010000043.1:0-785 GCF_052065595.1 Collinsella sp. HCP28S3_E12 | reverse complement strand
TATATTAGCGACACGTGGATATCCCGCGGGCCCGGAGCGGTCCCGCAAGATACCACGGGCGCACGGCGGATGCCTTGGCACAGGGAGCCGATGAAGGACGCGGCAAGCTGCGATAATCCCCGGCGAGGAGCACACATCCTTCGACCCGGGGGTCTCCGAATGGGCGAACCCATCCGTAGAGGTACGGATATCCCCCCGCTGAACACATAGGCGGGGGGAGGACAACCCGGGGAACTGAAACATCTAAGTACCCGGAGGAGAGGAAATCAATCTCGAGACTCCCCGAGTAGCGGCGAGCGAAAGGGGACCGATGGCCAAACCGTCGAGCGGGCGTACCCGGCAGGGGTTCCGCCGGCGGGGTTGCAGGGCCGCGCATCCGGGGGCTGCCGCCCCCGGGCGCAGGTCCGGCTGGGGAGCGGAACGGCATGGGAGGGCCGGCCGCAGCGGGTGACAGCCCCGTACGCGAACCCAGACCGGACGGCGCGACGCGGTCCCTGAGTAGGGCCGGGCACGTGAAACCCGGTCCGAACCTGGGTGGACCACCATCCAAGCCTGAGTACTACCCTGTGACCGATAGCGCACCAGTACCGTGAGGGAAAGGTGAAAAGCACCCCGGGAGGGGAGTGAAACAGTACCTGAAACCGTGCGCCCACGAGCAGTCGGAGCACCTTTACGGTGTGACGGCGTGCCTTTTGTAGAATGAGCCAGCGAGTCGCTGGCGCGGGGCGAGGTTAACCGAAAGGGAGCCGGAGCGAAAGCGAGCCTTAACAGGGCGACTTGAGTCC
>NZ_JBQHTS010000042.1:0-812 GCF_052065595.1 Collinsella sp. HCP28S3_E12 | reverse complement strand
TTAGCGGGGTGTTCGTAAGACAGTTAAATAGGCAAAAGGCGTGACGAAAGTGATCACGCCTTTTTTCATGTAAGGATAGCCGCATAGCGGCGCAAGGGATGGATCCCCTTGTACGGAACGCAGTGACGCACCCCAGATATTCAGGGGGCCGAGCTGTTCGGTCTCGCAGAGCGCACATACGGGTTTAACCCGTATAGAAGTGCGCCCTTAGTATCAGTTCGACAAATCTTAATTTGACTTACTTCTTCACTCTTTTTGATAAATGAAGTTCATTATCATCTACATATCCAAGTTTATTATATACAGTTTGTGCAACAAGATTTTCTTGTCCTGTTAGAAGTTCATATTTGTCAAGTGGATAATTCTTACTGCAATAAGCCTCTGCAAAAGTAATCATCTCACTCGCTAAGCCTCTTTTTCTGTATGCTGGTTTAACATACACTTCTGTAATTTCAGGCATATATTCATCATAGCAGAACGATTTTTTAAGCTGAACACAAACAAATCCAACTAACATATCATCTTCATCAGCAACGATAACAACTTCCTGTTTATTATTCATAAGGGAATTTCTAATATTGTCTATGCTTGTATCGCCCTCACCATTAAATTCGTTGTTTAAGATGTTTAATTGCTCCGCATCATTTACAGTTGCTATTCTTACCATTACAACCTCCATAAATTATTATCTATTCGACCTATTCAAGTTTATCGGTCTGTTTAATCATATACATACGGCTTCAATTTATACAAGAACAGTCCCGGCAGACATTACTGCCGGGACTGAAACTGTTTTACGAATGCTCCCGATT
>NZ_JBQHTS010000041.1:0-1002 GCF_052065595.1 Collinsella sp. HCP28S3_E12 | reverse complement strand
GCAGGCGCGTCTACGCCGAGCTGGAGGCCGCGCGCGGCGCCTCGAGGTTCGACGGCGTGCGCCGCATCGGCATCGACGAGACGTCGTACAAGAAGGGCCACAAGTACGTCACGGTGGTCGTCGACCACGACCGCGGCTGCCTCATCTGGGCGCACGAGGGCACCGGCAAGGACGTGCTCAACCTGTTCCTCGACGAGCTCACGCGCGAGCAGAGGCGCGCCATAGAGGTGGTGACCGCCGACGGCGCGAGGTGGATAAGGCAGCTGGTCAAGCGCCGCTGCCCCAACGCGAGGTGGGTCATGGACCCCTTCCACGTGGTCCAGTGGATGAACGACGCGCTCGACGCCGTGCGCTGCGAGGAGTGGAACGCCGCCAGGGCCGCCGCCAGGGCCGCCAGGCCCAGGCCCGAGGGCAAGCGCGGCAGGCCTGCCAAAGGCGAGCTGCCGCCCGAGGAGGTCAGGGCGCTCGAGGAGGAGGCGGCCTCCATCAAGGGCAGCCGCTACGCGCTCGTGAAGAACCCCGAGGACCTCACCGACGGCCAGAGGGCGAGGCTCGAGGCGCTCAAGAAGAGGGCCGGCTCGCGGCTGGTCAGGGCCTGGGAGCTCAAGGAGGACCTGCGGGCCGTCTTCCGGGCAGCCGACGGCTCCGAGGCCGCCGAGCTGCTCGACGACTGGATGCACAGGGCCGCCTACTGCAAGATCGCCAAGGTCGTCGCCGTGGAGAAGAAGGTGCGCCGCCGGCGCGACGACATCATCGCCGCAGTCGAGCTCGGCATCAGCAACGGGCGCGTAGAGGCCATCAACAACAAGATCAAGGTGACGGTGAGGATGGGCTACGGCTTCCGCAACACCGACAACCTCGTGGCCCTGCTCATGCTCAGGTGCGGCGACTGCCAGCCCCAGCTCCCGGGTCGCCCGGTGAAGGCGAGGAAGAAGGGCGTGAAGGGAGCGAAGAGCGTTGCTGCCTAGGCTAGCCCCTTGTCACACAAACTACCGAAGCCTC
>NZ_JBQHTS010000040.1:0-1005 GCF_052065595.1 Collinsella sp. HCP28S3_E12 | reverse complement strand
CCCGTATGGGTCCCCTCCCCCGAGGTCGAAGGCATCAGGGACCTCGCCGGCGCCTACGACGGGGCGACCGCGCGCCTGGCGACCGCCAAGCAGCGGCTGCTCGCCTTCCTCGCAAAGCGGGGGTTCGTCTACGGCGGCACCACGCCCGCCGGCAACCCGAGGAAGTACTGGACCTACGACTTCCTGAGGTGGCTCGACAAGGTCAGGCCGGAGGACGATGGCGGGGTTCGGACGCTCGCCGCCCTGAGGAACGAGGTCGAGGCCGCGGCGGAGGCCCGGGCGGACCTGCTCTCCGAGTACAGGGCCGCCGTGGATGCCAGCCCGATCGCCGCGGAGGTGGCCGCCCTCCAGTCGATCAAGGGCTGCGCCTTCGCGCTGGCCGCAGCCTTCTCGGCCGAGGTCGGCGACTTCACGAGGTTCCGTTCCGGAAGGCAGGTCACGGCCTATTTCGGCCTCGCGCCGAGTCAGAGGTCGAGTGGCGACTCCGTGCGGCTCGGAGGCATCAGCGGCGCGGGCAACGCGCTCGTGAGGAAGCTGGCCGTTGAGGGTTCATGGTGCTACGCCGCGGCACGGCACCAGCCGAAGCTCATGCCGAGGGACACGGGCGTGCCCCTCGAGATAAGGATGCACGGGAGGAAGGGGTCCGAGCGGCTCCTGCGGCGGCGCGAGGAGATGCTCGCCCGCGGCATGCCCGCGGCGAAGGCCAACGCGGCCACCGCGGCCGAGCTCGTGAGGTGGCTCTGGGCCCTCGGCATGATGTGCCGGGAGGGCGCGGAATAGACACAGCCCCCGTCCCGGCGAGCCGGGCGGCCTTCGGGGATACCCCCTATTTCGCTGTGCGCGCGGAGCCCTCCGCATGCGCCTCGACAGACTTGGGGAACCCCGCCGAAGGAATGGAGTGCGGGCCGACAGAACGGTATCCGCGGATATGAGACTGAGCCGAAGGCGTCGATGACATGCCGGGGGCGGACCGGGACGGGTTAACGGCAGGCCCCGCCGACCGAT
>NZ_JBQHTS010000039.1:0-1517 GCF_052065595.1 Collinsella sp. HCP28S3_E12 | reverse complement strand
CCAGCCCCAGCTCCCGGGTCGCCCGGTGAAGGCGAGGAAGAAGGGCGTGAAGGGAGCGAAGAGCGTTGCTGCCTAGGCTAGCCCCTTGTCACACAAACTACCGAAGCCTCTAAAAAAGCCGATAACACATAGGTTTTTTGACCTAATGCGTTATCGGCTCTGCGTCTATGCGTCTGGCACTTTTAATCATTTTTTTTTGAATTTATTATATGTGTTAGCTAACTGTCCACAAGCCGCGTTAATCTCTCTGCCATGAGAAACTCTAATAGTAACTTCAAGTCCTGCTTGCTCTAATTGATGTTTGAATGCAACTATTTCCCGTTTCTGTGGTGCTTTAATTCTTGAATTGCTTGTTGGGTTGTATTGTAACACGTTAATCATAACTTTTTTGCCCCGAAACCATTTTGCAAGTTGTCTTACATCTGAGGGCCGGTCATTTATACCCGGTAAAAGCAAATACGCAAAGACAATTTTGCGATTATGCCTTTCAGAATAGGATAAGGCTTGCTTAACAACATCTTCAATAGCATATATGCGCATGTGAGGAATAATACGATTTCTTGCAGATTGTGTTGCTGCGTGTAAAGATATTGTCAACTGAATTTTAAGATGTTCCTCGCGCAATTTTTTTAATTGATCGACCGGACCAACTGTTGATATGGTAATGCCATCGGTGGGAAAGTTAAGTCCATTTCTATCTCGAAGAATATGGATTGCTTTTATCAAGTTGTCATAATTGAATAAAGGCTCTCCCATACCCATAAAAACGATACGGTTTACTTTTCGACGCAACAATATAATCTGTTGTACGATTTCTGACGGTGTTAGATTACGAACAAAACCATTGCGTCCGGACTCACAAAAAATACAACCAACAGGACAACCGACTTGTGTGCTCACGCAAACAGTTCCACCATCTCGCCGCTTGATAAAAACCGTTTCAATGTATTTGTTGTCTTTCAGTTCGTAAACATACTTTTCAGTATCGCTACTTTTGCAAATATTTTTTACCAACATTGATAGATTTTTTTTGCGTGGTAATTGCTTATATAATTCTTCATATAAGGCTTTTGCTTCATTCTCGCCAATAACTTCCGACATTTCTTTGTAAGTAAATCCGTATGGATCATTCCGTACTTCCGCAGGCGTATATTTAGGTAAACGTTTCATTTTTATATCCTTTCTTCTAAATAATAAAAGTTTGTTTTTCTGTATTTTTGATTACAATCTCTAATTTTTCTACATCAATGATATGCGTCAATTTGCATTTAGGGCAGAAAAGAGGAAAATCTTTTAATACAGTATTATGAAATACTTGAACTCTCGTCTTTCCGTTACAAATCGGACATTTTATCCAATATTTTTTAAGCATTATATTTCACTCGTCCTTTTTACACAAAAAAATGGGCTCTTCGGTGGTTTCTGTGGGAGAGATTCCGGCATAGGCCCAGCTCAGCGGGCGAAAACAACGATCTGGAACTGAAACGGCCCCGGGAGGGGCCGTTTCCGCGTCATCC
>NZ_JBQHTS010000038.1:0-1547 GCF_052065595.1 Collinsella sp. HCP28S3_E12 | reverse complement strand
CCCATTACAGTCTGAAATAGGCCATCGATAAATTTCGATGGCGAGCATTCGGCGCATTGCCTACGATACGGGCAAGCCCCGAGGGGCCGCCGATCGGGCGCCTCCGGATGGCCGTCTGCCCCTGCCCCGTAGAGGGCCCGGGGGGTGTTGCCACCGGGGGCGCTCGCCGCTCCGGACGACTGATAGGAAACTGCCGGGCGCAAGCGCCACGGCCAGGTAATGTGGGTGTCGCGGGGAGGGGTTCCGATCGGCCTACCGATTGGAGGATACCACCGTGGCACCAACTAGAATGCCGGAAGCCGTCATCGGGCTCGATGTCGGGAAATCGTCCCACTGGGCATGCGTCGCGACTCGAGATGGCGAGGTGCTGTTGAGCGCCCCCGTCGCGAACAGGGAGGACGACCTGGACTCGCTGTTCGGCCGCTTCCCCGATGCGCTCGTGGTCGTCGACCAGTCGCGCAACATAGGCGCCCTCGCGCTCGCCCGCGCCAGGGCGGCCGGGATGTCGGCGGCGTACCTGCCGGGACTCGCGGCGCACGGGGCCGCCAGGCTCTTCGCCGGCGACGCCAAGACCGACGAGCGAGACGCGATGGTCATCGCGAAGACGGCGCTTGGCATCCCCGACGCGCTCCTGCCGGTCGGAGACCCAGGCCCGACGATTGCGGCGGCGAGGGCGCTGGCCGCCCAGAGGAACTTCCTGACCTGCGAGAACACTAGGAATAAGAACCGGCTGCGCAGCATCCTGCTGGAATCGTGCCCCGCCTTCGAGGCGCTGGTCGACCTGTCCGACGGGCCCCAGCTGAGGCTCATGGCATCCCTCGGCGGGGCCTGGTCGGTAGCCGACGCCGGGCCCCGCAGGGCGGCGGCGCTCACGCGTGGGGCGGCGCGCGGTAAGATCGAGGCCCTCGTCCGCTCGACAACTTCCTCGACAAGGCCGGATGCGTCGGTCGTCGCCGCCGAGGACCGGGCGGTGAAACTGCTCGCGCGCAGGATATCCGAGAACTCGGCGGAGATCGAGGCGATCACGGCGGAGATCTCCGCCCTGCTCGAGGGCGACGATACCTACCGATGCCTCCTGACGGTGCCGGGCATCGGGCCCAAAACCGCTTCCGAGCTCGCGATCTCCATCGACATCGAAGACTTCCCCAGTCACGACAGGCTCGCGTCGTACTGCGGCCTGGCGCCGCGCAACCGCCAGTCGGGAACCTCGATCTCCTCGGTGACGGCATCGCGCCAAGGCAACAAGAGGCTGAAGAACCTGCTCATATTCTCATGTAACTGCCTTACCCGGACAGAGGGGAGATGGGGCGACTACTACACCAGGTGCCGGGAGCGGGGCATGTCGCACGGCAAGGCGCTCAAGGCGCTGGCGCGAAAGAGACTGAAGGTCATCTACGCGGTCATGCGAGACAGGGTGCCTTACGCAGCCTAGCCGAAACGCACCGAACAGACTGAAGCCCACCGGCCGAATGGCCTGGCGTCAGCATGCCGCGATTCGGTCGCACGGAGAGCATTTCCCAGTTGACAAAACTATAGGAACACCCCCC
>NZ_JBQHTS010000037.1:0-2216 GCF_052065595.1 Collinsella sp. HCP28S3_E12 | reverse complement strand
TGACGTACTTGTGGCCCTTCTTGTACGACGTCTCGTCGATGCCGATGCGGCGCACGCCGTCGAACCTCGAGGCGCCGCGCGCGGCCTCCAGCTCGGCGTAGACGCGCCTGCACACGCCGCCCACGCTGTGCCACTCGACGCGGGCGAGCTCGGAGACCGCCGAGGCGGTGCAGCGGACCGCCAGCCACGCCACCCAGTCCTCGAAGTCGCGCGTGAAGCGCGCCCCGTGCCGCGCCCAGGGGACGGCCTCGGTGCGCACGCCGTGCTCCGGGCAGCGCACCCTGCAGGGCGCGTACTCCAGGTAGCAGGCCGAGCGCGCCAGGTCCATCGCCCTCCACAGCCTGGGGGCCCCGCGGTTCGCCATGTCGTAGAAGTCGCAGGCCCTGCCGCATACGGGGCAGCGGCGCTGCTCGCGCTTGTGGGGCCGGACGCTCACGACGATGCGCTCGGCCTCGATGCGCGCGCCCAGGACGACCGTGCGGGCCAGACCGAGGGCGAGAAGTAGTAGACTCTTCATGCGTCACGCCTCTTCGGTTGTCTGAATTTGGCTTAGCAATCATAGGCGGATGACGCGGAAACGGCCCCTCCCGGGGCCGTTTCAGTTCCAGATCGTTGTTTTCGCCCGCTGAGCTGGGCCTATGCCGGAATCTCTCCCACAGAAACCACCGAAGAGCCAGATTTCTTCTGGGGCGGTTGACAAGGGCTGTCCTTCAGCCCTGCAATTAAGAGGATGATGAGCTGGCTGAGCTCATGAAGGGCCTTGGGAGCGAGGGGTGCCCACCAGCAATTCAGCCTCGATGGTGATGCTTTTCACACGCGATAGATTTAGGGACTCCGCGTCGATGCCGAACAGCAGCGGCGTCATCTCGGCGAACACGCGGACGTCCCTTTCGGACATCTCGAAGGTGCGCGTCACCTTGATGCGGTCGGTCATCTTGAAGTGCTTCTCAAAGCAATCGGTCACCAGCTGGTTTGAGTATTCCTTGCTGCGCAAAGATCCTTCAGCAAGGTGGCGCAGCTCCGTAAGATGATTGCTGCCTGGAACCACTTTGACCAGCACTCCTGGCGCGGAGGCGTTTCTGGTTGGGGTGAGAACGCGCTTGAATTCGTCGTAGTTCGAGGGAGCGAATACGTCCACCACGCAGTTGATGGAGCCTTTCAGCACGGGGATGTTCGTCAGGTCGCCAACCAGCCATTTGACCGCCTTTCTGGAATCGTGGCGGGCCGCCATCAGCATGGCGTCTTTTGAGAGGTCAAACGCCACCACGTCGACACAGAGGTTTTCTCGGATTGCACGTGCATAGAAGCCTTCTCCGCATCCCGCGTCGAGCACGCGGAATGGCGTCGCGTTCACAGCTGCAGGACCCTCGCTTGGGGAAAGGGCCCTTCCTACCGCGGTGAGGACGGCTTCTTTCACGTGGTCGTAATACCCTGCCTCCAGGATTGCCATGCGGCTCTCAAAGGATTCTTTGCTGTAGTGGGCTGACTGCCTGGAGGGCCCTAGAAGGTTTACGTACCCCTGCTTTGCGATATCGAAGCAGTGCCTCTTCGGACATACGAGGCTCCCTTCCTGCAGCTTCAGGGCGCTGTGGCAAAGGGGGCAAGAGAGCACGTCGGCGCTGTCAGCAAATCGCGCGTATCTGTCGAGTACCATTGCGTCTCCTTTCGTCCAAGCAATTCTAGCGGATGAGTCTTCCCCAGCAGTGCATGGCTAATCATAGCAGGCAGAACCGCACAGTGACAAATAGCTGAGCTATTTCAAGCTGGGATTTCGGTATTCTACTGCCCTCTTTTGGGCCACTTCATTTCGCCACGCTTTTGACAGGAGCAACAGGGTCCTCGCGCGCAAAACGCATATGGGCAATGCAGCCGTCTGTCAGGGCATGCCTGCGCCCCCGAACCTGCCGAAAAGGCGCTGATCTGCCCGCCAGGGCATGCCTGCGACCCCGAACCAGCCGAAAGGGCGGTGGATCTGCCCGTCAGGGCATGCCTGTGCCCCCGAACCAGCCGAAAGGGGGGTGGATCTGCCCGCCAGGGCATTGGCAGAAGAAAGAATGCCGAGATACTCAATAAGAAGATTGATAACCTTCAGCAGGTGAAAAAAGGAGGCTTCGGTAGTTTGTGTGACAAGGGGCTAGCCTAGGCAGCAACGCTCTTCGCTCCCTTCACGCCCTTCTTCCTCGCCTTCACCGGGCGACCCGGGAGCTGGGGCTGGC
>NZ_JBQHTS010000036.1:0-2299 GCF_052065595.1 Collinsella sp. HCP28S3_E12 | reverse complement strand
CTTGCGAAAAACGAATCCAAGTCAGACCATTTCAAATGGTTCGATGTCTGCCCGGATGCGACACATCTGGTGTGTCCATCCTCGCAGTATCCGGTTCTCAAGGTGCACGCCTGCGCCGGTTCCCGGTCCGACCGGGCCGCGCGGCAAGGAGATATATTGCCAGACCGGAGGGGCCCGCGGGGCGGGAATCTGGTTGCACACAACTCCTACACAGTTTGGGATTCTCAGCTGTATTTAGCAGTAATAGAGAGGGGACCTCGTTTCCGAGATCCCCTTTTTCGTCTATCTATAGAAATAGGCTTTCAAAGCCTTAGGCCAACAGCTTGCGACCTGACTCCTCAATCGCGTCAAGTGCTGCATCAGCCTCGGCGGCATCCGCGCCCTTAGCGAAGATGTACAGCTTGATCTTGGGCTCGGTGCCGGACGGACGGACAATGCCCTTGTTGCCGCCCTCAAGATCGAACTCGATCACGTTGGCCTTGGGCAGACCGTTAACGCACGTGTTGTAATCCACGACGGCCTCGATCTTGGAGCCTGCGAGCTCCGCGGGCGGGTTCTCGCGCAGGTCAGCCATGATGCCGGCCATCTTTGCCGCACCCTCAGCGCCCGGATAGCTCAGCGAAATCGTCTTGTTGTGATAGTAGCCGTACTTCTCGTACAGCTCGTGCATCGCATCGGCAAGGTTCTTGCCCTGGAGCTTGTAATACTGCGCCATCTGGCAAATCAGAAGCGAAGTGCTCACGGCGTCCTTGTCGCGCACGTGGTCGCCGGCCAGATAACCGTAGCTCTCCTCGAAACCGAAGATAAAGCGATCGACTTCACCAGCATCGGAAAGCGAGGTAATGATGTCACCGATGTACTTGAAGCCCGTCAGGCAGCGACGGAGCTCAAAGCCATACTCCTCGGCCAGAGCATCGACCATGGCGGAAGAAACAATGGTAGTAACCGCGACCTTCTTGGTGAGATCCTCGCCGCGGGCGGCACGGGTCTTGCAGATATAGTCGAGCAGCAGAACGCCCATCTCATTGCCGGTCAGCAGCAGATAGTCATCACCATTCTTAACAGCAACGCCAACACGGTCGGCGTCAGGATCGGTTGCAAGCAGCAGATCGGGGTGAACCTGCTCGCACAGGTCGATTCCCTTCTGCATGGCCTGACGGATCTCGGGGTTAGGATACGGGCAGGTCGGGAAATCGCCGTTCGGGTCCTTCTGCTCGGGAACAACCGTGACATCGGTGATGCCGGCGCGCTCGAGCACCGTCGTGACGGGAATGAGGCCAGTGCCGTTGAGCGGAGTGTAGACGAGCTTAAGCGGAGCGCCAGCGATCTCCTCGGCAGAAAGGTTGGTCACGCCGCGCGCAAGAACGGCGTCGTAATAACGCTCGAGGCACGAGTCATCGATCCATTTGACCAGACCCTGCTCAAGAGCCTCATCGAAGTCCATGGACTTCACGCCGGTGAACGTATCGGTCTCGGCGATAGCCTTAGAAATTGCATCGGCGGCCTCGCTAGTGATCTGGCAGCCGTCGGGGCCATATGCCTTATAGCCGTTATAGGGCGCAGGGTTATGACTAGCGGTCATGCAAATGCCACCGGAGCACTTAAGGTCGCGGACGGCCCAGGAAAGCGTCGGCACGGGAGAAATCTTAGGGTACACGAGAGCAGTCACGCCGTTTGCTGCAAGAATGGCAGCAGTCGTCTTGACGAACAATTCGCCCTTATTGCGGCTGTCGCGAGCAATGGCAACCGTCGGATGCTCAAAAGTCGCATTGAGATAGTCGGCGAAGCCCTGCGTTGCACGGCCGACCGTATAGATATTCATACGGTTAGTGCCAGCACCGATCGTGCCGCGAAGGCCGGCGGTGCCGAAGGCAAGATCCTGGAAGAAGGCATCGGTGATGGCGTCCTCGTCACCCTGCTCCTTCATCGTGTTGAGCTCGGTCAGCAGCTCATCATCCTTGACATTGGCAATCCAAGTATCAAGCAGCTCGTGAACATCTGCCATGTGCGTCCTTCCTTCATAATCAATAAAACGGCCCGCCTAAAACAGGTCAAGCGCAGTATCACGCTTAAGTAGATAGTAATCCATTGAGTGCGTGAGACTGTCAGGAGAACGGTGAACGTCTGAATAAGACGGCAGATGATATCGTTGTAAAAATTGTCATTTAGTTAAATTGCCTGAGAAACGAAAAAGGGGGAGGCCGCGAGGCCTCCCCCTTCTCGATTCTCGATGACGGCTCGGTGCCGTCCACCGGTCAGCGGCGCCCTGGCCTCCCACGGGCTGGCCCCGCAGTACTCT
>NZ_JBQHTS010000035.1:0-2622 GCF_052065595.1 Collinsella sp. HCP28S3_E12 | reverse complement strand
CTCGGTGCCGTCCACCGGTCAGCGGCGCCCTGGCCTCCCACGGGCTGGCCCCGCAGTACTCTCGGCGCGATGGGGCTTAGCTTCCGGGTTCGGAACGGGACCGGGCGTGCCCCCCATGCTCTGGCCGCTGACCGGTGGGCGGCGCCCACCGTATCTTCGGTGCCCGGGTGTCTCTCTCACGTGCCCTGGGGGCCGCATGGCGCATAGGGGAGGTGACTCGGGGGCATCCTCGTGCCCGGACCGCGCAAGCGCTGGGTCCCGCGGGCCGCGAGGTGCGGTTCCGGAAGAGCTCGGGCGATTAGTGCGGCTCGGCTGAGGCTGTCGCCAGCCTTGCACCTGCCGTCTATCGACCAGGTAGTCTACCTGGGCCCTTACCGGAAGGAGAACTAATCCCTGGAACGGCTTCCCGCTTAGATGCCTTCAGCGGTTATCCGCGCCGCACGCGGCTACCCGGCCGTGCCGTTGGTCGACAACCGGTTCACCGGAGGTGCGTCCACCCCGGTCCTCTCGTACTGGGGGCAGCCTCCATCGATTCTCCTGCGCCCACGGAGGATAGGGACCGAACTGTCTCACGACGTTCTGAACCCAGCTCGCGTACCGCTTTAAACGGCGAACAGCCGTACCCTTGGGACCTGCTCCAGCCCCAGGATGCGATGAGCCGACATCGAGGTGCCAAACCTTGCCGTCGATGTGGACTCTTGGGCAAGATCAGCCTGTTATCCCCGGAGTACCTTTTATCCGTTGAGCGACGGCCCACCCACTCGGGGCCGCCGGATCACTAGAGCCTGCTTTCGCACCTGCTCGGCTTGTGGGCCTCGCAGTCAAGCCCGCTTGTACTCTTGCATTCAAAAGGACGGTTGCCGACCGTCCCGAGCGGACCTTCGCGCGCCTCCGTTACCCTTTAGGAGGCGACCGCCCCAGTCAAACTGCCCGCCTGGCACGGTCCCCGAGCCGGTTGACGGCCTCGGGTTAGGACGCCGGTCGCGCGAGGGCAGTATTCCAAGGGCGGCTCCCCGGGGGCTGGCGCCTCCGGATCTTCGCCTCCTGCCTATCCTCTACACGCGGGACCAGCGGCCAATGCCAAGCTGCAGTGAAGGTTCACGGGGTCTTTCCGTCCTTCCGCGGGTAAGTCGCATCTTCACGACCAGTGCAATTTCACCGGGTCCATGGTCGAGACAGCGCCCAAGTCGTTGCGCCTTTCGTGCAGGTCGGAACTTACCCGACAAGGAATTTCGCTACCTTAGGACCGTTATAGTTACGGCCGCCGTTTACCGGGGCTTGGCTTCGGGGCTTCGCGCGGTGCGCTAACTCCTCCGCGTGACCTTCCGGCACCGGGCAGGCGTCAGACCCTATACGTCGCCTTGCGGCTTCTGCAGAGTCCTGTGTTTTTGGTAAACAGTCGCTTGGGCCTCTCCACTGCGGCCCGCCTCCGCTCCCGGAGCAAGTCCGTTCACGTACGCGCGGGCACCCCTTCTCCCGAAGTTACGGGGCCATTGTGCCGAGTTCCTTGACCATGGTTGACCCGATCGCCTCGGTATGTTCTACCCACCCACCTGTGTCGGTTTGCGGTACGGGCGCGCACGCGCCTGCCTAGGGGTTTTTCTAGGGACCTCGGGCTCACTCGCTTCGCTTAAGTGCTTCGTCCGGAGCCTCGCCCTCGATGCGGACCGGATTTCCCTGGTCCGCGGGCCGCGCTCCATCACGGGGACGTCCAGAACCCCGCCGAGCCACCCCCATCCGTCGCCCCGTCGGTCGTAGCGCCGCGTGCGCGGTGCAGGAATGTCTGCCTGCTGCGCGTCGGCTACGCCTCCCGGCCTCGCCTTAGCCCCCGACTGACCCTGGGAGGATTAGCCTTGCCCAGGAAACCTCGGGTTCACGGCGGACGAGTTACTCTCTCGTCTCTCGCTACTCATGCCAGCATTCTCACTCCCATGCGCTCCACCGTCGGTCGCCCTCCGGCTTCTCCGCCCATGGGAAGCTCCCCTACCGATTCTGATGAATTAGAATCCCGCCGCTTCGGTGTCCAGCTTAGCCCCGTGTATTGTCGGCGCATGTCCACTCGACCAGTGAGCTGTTACGCACTCTTTGAATGCATGGCTGCTTCTAAGCCAACATCCTGGTTGTCTGGGCGGACGCACATCCTTTGCCACTCGGCTGGAACTTGGGGACCTTAGCGGGCGGTCCGGGCTGTTTCCCTCTCGAGCACACAGCTTAGCCCACATGCTCTGACTGCCGCGCTCTGGGCCGCCGGCATTCGGAGTTCGGTTGGATTCGGTAGGCGGCGAAGCCCCCTCGTCCATCCGGTGCTCTACCTCCGGCGGTGAACGCGCGACGCTAGCCCTAAAGCTATTTCGGGGAGAACGAGATATCTCCGGGTTTGATTGGCCTTTCACCCCTATCCGCAGGTCATCGCCGCCGTTTTCAACCGACGTGCGTTCGGCCCTCCACGGGGTCTTACCCCCGCTTCAGCCTGCCCACGGATAGCTCACCCGGCTTCGCGTCCGCGGCGCGGGACTCAAGTCGCCCTGTTAAGGCTCGCTTTCGCTCCGGCTCCCTTTCGGTTAACCTCGCCCCGCGCCAGCGACTCGCTGGCTCATTCTACAAAAGGCACGCCGTCACACC
>NZ_JBQHTS010000034.1:0-8022 GCF_052065595.1 Collinsella sp. HCP28S3_E12 | reverse complement strand
TTCAAGTTTATCGGTCTGTTTAATCATATACATACGGCTTCAATTTATACAAGAACAGTCCCGGCAGACATTACTGCCGGGACTGAAACTGTTTTACGAATGCTCCCGATTTAAGCGGCGTGTTTTTGTTGGAGGAGAACGCATGCGGCCCGCTAGCACTCAGACAAAGCATGGCGCCGCGGTGCGCATTCGACGCCGGCTGGGCCTGGCGCCTCGGGCGTACGTGCTGCTGTCTTGCTCGCTCGTGCTGGTCATAGCCGGTGTTTCGGCTTATGGCATGACGGTGCCGTCCATGGTACAGGCGCATGCTGAGCGCGAGCTGCATATTGGGCGCAAGGCCAAAAGCGACTTGGGAACGACAACCGGATATGCGTGGGCGAGCGTGTTCGGGCGCACCGTGTTTGGCGTCGATCCCGCGGACGAGGGCGAGCGGGCGTCCAACGAGATCACGCTGGCAAACGGCAAGACTATCGTGCTCACCAACAACAAGGTCATTACGAAGCTTTCCAACAACAGTGTGGCTTCTGTCGTCAATAAGGCCGAGCAGCAGAAGGGGCAGGACGCCCAACAGACAGGCAAGCCCGGCGGTTCGGGTTCGTCTGGCTCCAGCTCCGATTCGTCGGGCGGCGGTTCCGGTTCGGGCTCCGCCTCTGGCGGTGGATCTTCGAGTGATGGCTCGACGGACGGCGGTGCCGGCGGCGACACGGACTCGGGTGGTCTCTCGGCTGCCGAGGAGGAGAGTATTCACAGCTGGCTCGTGACCAAATACAACATGCTCGATGGCTATGTCGCCCGCGCCAACAGCGTGGTCTCGACCTATAACGCTACGGGCGATACCGGACCGTGCGACAGCCTGGCCAGCGATATGTTTGTCATCCGTGCCGAGTTTGGCCGGCAAACGTTTTCTCCCAAGTCAAAGTGGTATCAGCAATACGCCAACCTATGGGGCTGCTACACCAATCTGTGCCAATGGGTGGGGCATTACGGCGATGACGACGTCGCGCTCAACAACTTCAATACCAAAGTGGCGGCGATCGCCCTATGACGAATAGCCTTGCTTTTGGCACATCGTGCGCGCTAAATCGCGACCCTATGGTGGGCCTGCGCCTGGCGCGCGTTGGAGGGTTTGAGCCCGCCATTGCGCTGGGCCCGGACGAGCTTCCCGCCTACCTGCGCCGTTTTACGATGCTGTTTGCCGATGACGCCACCATGCGCCGCGGCGGTATCGGCCGTGTGACGCGTGCCGTCAACGCGCAGGGCGAGGCCGTGGCACTCAAGCAGCTCATCTTGCCAACGCGCGACGAATTTGATGACGATGTCGCCCACGAGGCGCTGGTCACCAAGTTCAAGGCGGCGTTTCGCGAGGAATATGAATGCCATCGCGCCCTTTCGGGCCTTAGAGGCTTTCCCCGTCTGTATGGATGGGGCGAGGTCGACGGCGTGCCCGCGATTGTCATGGAGTGGGTCGAGGGCGAGACGCTCGCTCGCCTGCGCTCGCGCCTTGCCGTGGACGATGCCGGGCGTCTGTCGCCGCTCGTGGCGGCGCGCCTGGGTCGCGACCTGTTCGATCTGCTCTGCCGCATGAGCTTGGTAGGCGAGGGGTTCGTCCATCGCGATATCTCGCCCGCTAATATTATGGTGCGCACGGCGCGCCTGCCGCTCGACCGACAGCTTGCCGAAGGCACCTTCGACCTGTGCTTGATCGACTTTGGCTCTTCGCTGGCGCTCGAGCCCGCCTCTGAGGTGGCCGGCACCGGCGGCAAGGCGTCGTTTACCGAGCGATATGCCACGTTGCGCCGCGCGACGGTGGCCTACGCCCCGCCCGAGATGCTCACCGACGATATCCCCGACCTGCGCATGCTTCGCATGTCGCCGGCAATCGATGTCTATGCAGCGGCGAGTACGGTCTACGAGCTCATCGCCGGTGTCGCGCCGTACGAAGTGGCGCCGGGTGCGTCGGGTACTTCGGGCTCGCGCAAAAAGACGTGCGATATCGCCAGCCCTTATCGCCTCAAGATGGATACGCTGCCCGATTATCCCGTTGGCGCCCACGCGCCCGGCTGCGACTTGACGCAACTGCTGCGACGCGAGCCCGATGTGGCACTTGCCGCGGCCGAACAGGCTCAGCAGCTGGGACTCGATCCAAATTCCGAGGATCTGCGCGATGCGCTGGCGTTTGTCGATGCCCAGTTGTTCGACGTGGTCATGGCCTGCCTGTCCTGCCATCAGGAAGATCGTCCCGAGCCGGCTGCGGTGGAGGCGGCGCTCTCGGCATTTTGCGACCACTATGCGCAAAATGTCGCCCGCTCGCTTCGCGCCGAGCCGCTCATGCCGTGCCCGATGGAGGTATCGGGGCACACGGCCCGGCGTGCGGCGATGGTTGGTGCGACGGCGGTATGCGGCGTGCTTTGGGCTGTGGTCGTGGTATCAGCTGCGCTGTTGGCGTCGGGCGCCCATGTGACGCTCGTCGTAGGACCGCTTATGTGGTCCGGGAAGCTGCCGGCCATTATCGCCGCACTGGCGTTGGCACCGCCGGGCATGGTGGGCATCGCTGCCGGCGCCATGGCACACGATCGTCGCACGGGGTTCCTGCAAGGCGTACTGGCGCTTTCTGCCTGCGAGGTTCCGGTGCTGATCGCGGTTGCATGCACCGTGTTTTCCCAGCGCGCCGTAGCGAGCGGCTTCGTTGCCGCCTTAATTGCAACCTATGCGCTCACGTGGTTTTTGCTGGCGATGGGGTTTGCCTTTGAGCTTCCCGTCGTGTCAGCGCGACGTGCGAAAATTTCCATGGCGACGCCGCTTGCCGGCGGAGCCGCGGCTGCTCGCGCCTTTGGCGGGCCGGCCGAAGTATCCGACACTATCTCTGCGACCAAGGAGGGCTAAGCCATGGCTTCTCAAGCTGAGCTCACCCCGTGCGGGGCAATGTTTGACATCTTTAAGCGCGCAGCGCACCTGAGCCATATCGAACTGTGCGGCCTGGTGCTCTCGAGCCGCCCGCTCGTCGACGGCCGTAGTCCGCAGAGCCGTGCTGCCGATCGCTCTTGGGTTTCGCGCTTTATCGTGCGCGCGCCGGTCGGCACGCTGCAGGAACGTTATTTTGCCGATTACGGTACCTCGGCCGCGCGCATTATGTCGCAGCTGGCCTTGCGCCGCCGCAATCCCATGGACGCCGCGGCCGTGACCAACATGGTGTGCGGCCCCGCTGGCGAGCCCATGGTGCGGGCACTCGAGGAATGCCATCAGGACACGAATCTCTATCGCAATGCGCTCGAGCGCCTGTCGCAGGCGGCTGAGCTCATGCCCGCCGAGCGCGCCGAGGCCATCCTGGTGCTGTTTGTCGCCGTGGGCTGCTCGGCAGATGTCCGCTCGTCGGTGACCTATGCCCTCGACTACGCTCATGCGACCTGTGGCGGCGCCACGTCGACGCCGCGCTCGCTGAGCACCTCGACGGTCACGGGCGAGCACGAGGCGCCTGCGCACCCGTTGGGACTGCTGCGCGTGCAAAACGGCTACGTGGTGAGCGCCCCGCGCTGGATTCAGCCGAGTGAGGAGGGCGTCGAGATCGGCGCGCTGGCGACGGGGGAGGGCGATATCACCGATGTGGGCGATGACGTTTCGGCTCGCCATGCCCACGTGTGGTGCGATGACCAAAATGTCTGGTACGTCGAGGACCTGTCGTCCACCAACGGAACTGTGGTGGTAAACGGCGCTACGAACGTCTGCACCCAGGTCGAGCCCGGCCGCTTCGCTCGGCTCAACCCCGGTGACGAGCTCAGGCTCGGAGAATCCACAACCTACGCCATCCTCCTCGGCGCCCTCTGACTCATCTCCCAAATAAGTTGCGGTGAAATAGGGACTGTTTAAGGCTACGGCCGGCAAAAACAGTCCCTATTTCACCGCAACTGCCATTTGGTCCCTCGGTGACGAAAGGATTATTTTTGCCCTTGATGGTCGCTCGGGGTAAACCTTTACCGTCCGCCTATATTTGTCGAAATTACACTTGACGGCGGGGTACAATAAACCCGCATGCGGATTTCCGTTGCGGGCGCTTCCCATCACCGGGGCGTGCCCGGGAGCATCCGGCATGCGGCCTTTGCGGCGCTCGATCATGTGCAAGACGGGTAGCTGGGCCTGTGGAGCGCGTGCAGCCCTCCTCGCCTCGGCATGCCTTCTCTCCACGCCATGTACCTGCTGCTGAGTCCGCCTGTCAGATGACTGGAAGCAACAGCGAAAATCCCATCACGCCAACATCCCGGTAATCGCCGGGGCCTGTATACCTATATGAGAGGAGAGGGGTATATGGCGCGTAAGTTTAAGTCTATGGACGGCAACGAGGCGGCCGCATATGTTTCGTATGCGTACACCGAGGTAGCGGGAATTTATCCCATTACGCCGTCCAGCCCGATGGCCGACCATGTCGACCAGTGGGCGGCCCAGGGTCGCAAGAACATCTTTGGCACCCCGGTCAAGGTCGTCGAGATGGAGTCCGAGGCGGGTGCAGCCGGTACCGTTCACGGTTCGCTGGGCGCCGGTGCTCTGACCACCACCTACACGGCTTCTCAGGGCCTGCTCCTGATGATCCCGAACATGTACAAGATCGCGGGCGAGCAGCTCCCGGGCGTCTTCCACGTCTCCGCGCGTTGCGTCGCTTCCCACGCCCTGAACATCTTTGGCGATCACTCCGACGTCATGGCCTGCCGCCAGACCGGTTTCGCCATGCTCGCCGAGGGTAACGTCCAGGAGGTCATGGACCTCTCGCCGGTGGCTCACCTTGCCGCCATCGAGGGTAAGACCCCGTTCCTCAACTTCTTCGACGGCTTCCGCACCAGCCACGAGATCCAGAAGGTCGCCATGTGGGACTACAAGGATCTTGCCGAGATGTGCGACATGGACGCCGTCCAGGCTTTCCGCGACCACGCGCTCAACCCTGAGCACCCGCACACCCGCGGCAGCCATGAGAACGGCGACATCTTCTTCCAGAACCGCGAGGCCTGCAACAAGGTCTACGACGAGCTCCCTGCCGTCGTCGAGGGCTACATGAAGAAGATCAACGAGAAGCTCGGCACCGATTACGGCCTGTTCAACTACTACGGCGCTCCCGATGCCGATCGCGTCGTCGTGTGCATGGGCTCCTTCTGCGACGTGCTCGAGGAAGTCATCGACTACCTCAACGCTCACGGTGAGAAGGTCGGCCTGGTCAAGGTTCGCCTGTTCCGTCCGTTCTCCATCAAGCACTTCGTGGACGTTCTCCCCGAGACCGTCCAGAAGATCGCCGTCATGGACCGCACCAAGGAGCCGGGTTCCATCGGCGAGCCGCTCTACCAGGATGTCGTCTCCGCTCTCTACGAGGCCGGCAAGACGGGTATCAAGGTCGTCGGCGGCCGTTACGGCCTGGGCAGCAAGGACACGCCTCCCGCGTCCGCGTTTGCCGTCTTCGAGGAGCTCAAGAAGGACGAGCCCAAGCGCGAGTTCACCATCGGCATTGTCGATGACGTGACCAACCTGAGCCTGCCCGAGGCCGAGGATGCGCCCAACACCGCAGCTCCCGGCACCATCGAGTGCAAGTTCTGGGGTCTGGGTGGCGACGGTACCGTCGGCGCCAACAAGAACTCGATTAAGATCATCGGCGACCACACCGACAAGTACGTTCAGGCCTACTTCCAGTACGACTCCAAGAAGACCGGCGGCGTTACCGTCTCGCACCTGCGCTTTGGTGATTCCCCGATCCGCTCGCCGTACTACGTGACCAAGGCCGACTTTGTCGCTTGCCACAACCCCAGCTACATCGTCAAGGGCTTCAAGATGGTCCGCGACGTCAAGCCTGGCGGCACCTTCCTGGTCAACTGCCAGTGGAGCGACGAGGAGTTCGCCGAGCACATGCCCGCCGTGGCCAAGCGCTACATCGCGAACAACAACGTCAACGTCTACCTGATCGACGCTATCGACCTGGCCGCCAAGGTTGGCATGGGCAAGCGCACCAACACGGTGCTCCAGTCCGCCTTCTTCGCGCTGGCCAAGGTCCTGCCCGCCGAGGACGCCCTGCAGTACATGAAGGACGCGGCTACCAAGTCCTACATGAAGAAGGGCCAGGCCATCGTCGACGCCAACCACAAGGCCATCGATGCCGGCGCTACCGCCTTCCGTAAGTTCGAGGTTCCGGCCGACTGGGCTACCGCCGAGGACGCCGCTCCTGTCGAGCTTTCCGAGGAGACCAAGTCCGCTATCGCCCAGCAGGTCAAGAACCTGCTCGAGCCCATCGATCGCATGGATGGCGACAGCCTGCCCGTTTCTGCCTTTGTCGATTGTGCCGACGGTCAGTTTGAGCTGGGCGCCTCCGCATACGAGAAGCGCGGCGTCGCCGTGGTCGTTCCTCACTGGGACGAGACCAAGTGCATCCAGTGCAACCAGTGCGCCTATGTGTGCCCGCATGCCACCATCCGTCCGTTCGCGATGACCGAGGACGAGGCTGCCGCCGCGCCCGAGGCTACCCGTACGCTCGACGCCATGGGTCCCAAGGCCAAGGGCATGAAGTTCACCATGGCCGTGTCCCCGCTCGACTGCATGGGCTGCACCAACTGCGTCAAGGTCTGCCCCAAGGGCGCCCTCGAGATGGCTCCCGCCGAGCAGGAGATGGATCAGCAGCCCGTTTGGGACTACATGGTCAAGAACGTCTCCGAGAAGAAGGAGCTCATCGCGGCCAACGTCAAGGGCATCCAGTTTAAGCAGCCCTACCTGGAGTTCTCCGGCTCCTGCGCCGGCTGCGCCGAGACCGCTTATGCACGTCTGGTGACCCAGGTCGCCGGCGACCGCATGTTCATCTCCAACGCCACCGGCTGCTCCTCCATTTGGGGCAACCCCGCTGCCACCGCTCCTTACTGCAAGGACAAGGACGGTCACGGCCCGGCGTGGAACAACTCCCTGTTCGAGGACAATGCTGAGCACGGTCTGGGCATGGCCATCGGTTACGAGGCCGTCCAGAATAAGCTGATCGCCGCCACCCAGGAGCTCATCGCCGCTGACGGTCCGTCCGACGAGCTCAAGGCCGCCGGTCAGGCTTGGATCGACTCCGTCAACGACGTCGAGGCCTCCAAGACTGCTGCTGCCGCCTACGTTGCCGAGCTCGAGAAGTGCGGCTGCGACGCTTCCAAGGCGATCCTCGCCGACAAGGCTTACCTCACCAAGAAGTCCTTCTGGATCTTCGGTGGCGACGGTTGGGCCTACGACATCGGCTTCGGTGGTCTGGACCACGTCCTGGCTTCTGGCCACAACGTCAACGTCTTCGTCTTCGACACCGAGGTCTACTCCAACACCGGCGGTCAGGCCTCCAAGGCTTCGAACCTGGGCCAGGTTGCTCAGTTCGCCGCTGCCGGCAAGGTGACCAAGAAGAAGTCTCTGGCCGAGATCGCTATGAGCTATGGTTACGTCTACGTGGCGCAGGTCGCCATGGGCGCCAACCCGGCTCAGACTCTCAAGGCCATCCACGAGGCCGAGGCCTACGACGGCCCGTCCCTCATCATCGGCTACAGCCCCTGCGAGATGCACTCCATCAAGAAGGGCGGCATGCAGAACTGCCAGGCCGAGATGAAGAAGGCTGTCGAGTGCGGTTACTGGAACCTCTTCCGCTTCAACCCCGAGGCTGCTGCCGGCAAGAAGTTCTCGCTCGATTCCAAGGAGCCCGCGGGCGGCTATCAGGAGTTCCTGATGAACGAGGCCCGTTACGCTTCGCTGACGCGTTCCTTCCCCGAGCGCGCCGAGGAGCTCTTCAAGGAGAACGAGCAGGCCGCTATGGACCGCTACGCTCACCTGCTGAAGCTCAAGACGGTGTACAACGAGGCCTAGGTCTCCCACCGCAGGATCTGAGGGCTAACCTTCGCGGACGTCCTCGGACATGAAAGAACCCCCGCTGCGCACTGAACTGCACCCCAAAACCTGGACGGCTTAAATAAGAACTACGCCGCAAGGGACTGTCTCCGGAACTCCTCCGGGGTCAGTCCCTTCAGTTTAACCTGGCGCCTCCTCGTG
>NZ_JBQHTS010000033.1:0-9178 GCF_052065595.1 Collinsella sp. HCP28S3_E12 | reverse complement strand
CGACGTCAAGCTCATGGGCAAGATGGGTGTCGATATTCCCGAGGGCACGAAGGTCACCCTTGTTAACCCGTCGGGAAAGATGTGGGGTGATCGCGACGAGAACGGCCGCGTCCGCGTCCGCAACAAGCTCTCTGTCACGGCCGACGATGTGCGCCCCGTCGCCGCCTCTTCCCATGCGCCCCTCCCCGGCGCTGCTGCTTCTGCGATGCAGGATCAGCAGCGCGAGAAGTCCCTCGATAAGCCCCTCAAGCGCGGCTAGGGCGAGCCGTGGTTTCGCTGTTTTCCCGGAGGCATGGCCGCCTTGCGTGGCGGCCGCTCCCCCTCCGGGTGCTGATGGCGTCAACCGCCGCGGCCGTCGCCGCGTCGCTCGGTCTCGCCGCGGCGCTCGCCGTTCCGACCGACACGGGCGCTGATCTCCTCGACGCGGCCGCCGCCGGCCTCTCCTCGATCCTCGCGGGCGCGTCGTGCGCCGCCCTCGTCGTATCCCTCGCTGTGGCTGTCGCGTCGGGCGTGGTCGCGCTCAGGGCGACAGACGCCCGGCGTGTTCGCTGGCAGGTGTGCGAGCGCCTGTATTCCGCGACGCGGGGCAACCCGCTCCGCCTCAAGGACGGCGACGAGCTGCCACGGATCGAGTGCCGCCGCGACGGGGGCGGTTTCTCCGTCACTGTCTACACGGACTCCGGCGACGCCGAATCCGTCTCGGATATTGGGTCGTGCATAAGCGCTGCCCTGCATGGCAGGTTCGAGTCGTTCGCCGTCGTTTCGTTCGAGCAGGACGCCGCCGGCAAGTTCGTCCGGTTCACCATCTCGGACGTTTCGAGCGACAAGTCACTCAGGTTCTCGTCTGTCGAGGAGATGCGCCCGGAATGCCCGACGCGCCTTGCCGTTCAGGATGGCCTGTGCCTCGATTTGACCGTGGCGCGCAGCTGGATCGTCGCCGGCAAGACTCGCGCGGGCAAGACCACGGGCGTTATCTCGCTGCTCATTCAGGTGCTCCTCCTCGGTGCGGACGATTACGGTTCGAAGGTCGTTCTCATAGACCCGAAGAGCGCCGAGCTTTCCCAGTGCGGTGCTGTGACCCTGGACGAGGACGGCGGCGCTCACTCGATCCTGAGCGAGGTTCGCGACTTCGACCGGCTCAGGTGCGAGCGTCAGAGCCACCTCAACGAGCTTTCCAAGGAGCGCGGGGACGCCGTCATGTGGTGGGACGCAGGCATGAAGCCCTGTTACCTGTTCATAGACGAGTACGTCGCCCTCTGCTCGGTTCTTCCGAAGAGGAGAGACAAGGACGATCCCGGCTATTCCCTCGATGACTTCGAGGGGCTTGTCCGAACTATCGCGACGATGGGCGCTTCGGCCGGGTGCTTCCTGATAATCAGCGTCGCGCAGGCCTCCGTCGGCTCCGGCGGCATATCCACGGTCGTTCTCAACGCGTGCGGCACGCACGTCCTGTTTCGCCCGACCGTCGATGACGGGGCTTTCATCTGGCCGAGGCCGCTTCTCGACGCCCTGCCCGCGAGGCGTTACGCGCCCGGTGACGCATGGTTCTCGTGTGATGACGGCGAGCATGCCAACCCCATGTTCGTTCGCTTCCCGCGGATGGATTTTCAGGTGTACGCCGAGCTGAAACGCTTACTCGACGATTACCGCAGCTGATGCGGCCGCCCACGTCGCATAAAGCGACGTGGGCGGCCGTTTGTTCCGTTCCTTTATTTCTCCAGCTTGCCGGGCGGAAGGGCTTGTTATTCCGCCCGGCAGAACCCAAATCCCTGTTCCACCGGATGGCCGTTCGAGCTGGGGTTCCGATAGAAAGGCAGACACACATGGCACAGAATGGCGACCCGAAGTGCCGGACGATGATGCTCACGCAGCAAACGGCGTATCTCGGCCAGAGCTTCGATGACTTGGTCAAGTCGATAGACGGCCTCGGTGCCGATCGCTGGGCGGTCATTGAGCACGATATGGACGTCTCTGAGGATGGCAGCAAGGCGGCCGACCACGTCCACGCGGCGCTGAGCTTCAAGAACCCCCGGACGCTCTCGGCCGTGGCGCGGAAGCTCAGGGTCAAGCCCCAGTACATCGCCAAGTGGGACGCCAAGGGCGGCAGCGCCGACAACGCCTTCTCCTACCTCTGCCACCGCACCGCGAGCTCTGCCGGCAAGTATCAGTACGATCCGGGTAAAGTCGTTGCGTCGTTCGATTACCCGACCTGGCTTGAGGAGAAATCGCAGCAGGTCGCCGCCGCCCGTGCAGGTCGCCGCCGTCGGTCGGTGACGAGCCGTGTTCTTGATGACGTTTACGACGGGGTGATGACTGCCGACGAGGCCGCCGAGGAGCTTACGGGCCATGAGTACGCTCGGGTGGCCCGACAGCTCCGTGAGGTCGAGCACGCGCGCCATGAGGTCGAGGCTCGGGAATGGCGCGAGGCGAATGCCGGTAAGCCGCTCGAATGCGTCTGGATCTACGGGGAATCTGGTTGCGGAAAGACCAGGCTCGCGAAGAAGATCGCCGCCGAGCGCGGTGACTACTTCATCTCGGGAAGCACCCGCGACCCCTGGGCTGGCTACACCCCTGACAAACACACGGCCATTCTTGACGAGCTGCGCCCGGGCTCGATGAAGTATGCCGATCTCCTGCGCGTTACCGATCCGCACTGTATCGAAGCCGGTGCCACCGCCCCCGCGCGCTACCACGACGTGCCGCTCGCCTGTGACCTCATTATCGTCACCACGCCGTTCTCTCCGTTCGAGTATTGGTACAAGGACGTCGGCCTTGGTGCTGCCGGGAGCGGTAAGGACAGCTTCGGCCAGCTTGAGCGACGCGTGACCCTCTCCGTTCTCATGAACGATAAGTTTGTGTGGGCCACTGAGTTCGACGAGAACCTTCGGATGTACACGATCGTCAAGGGCTCTGGGTACCCGAACCCCTACGTCGTCAAGAAGGTGCCCACCTCGACGGCTGACGCCTTCGACAGATTTTGCAGATAGGGGCCGTATACTATCGGTACTATATATTGCTTTAATTCCCCCCGTATAGGGACTTACAGATTCTAGGGGTGCCCCGATGGCCGTTTCTTTCGATTCCGTGCTGTCTTCTTGTCAGCTTTGCCATGCTCTCGATCCGTCCGATTTTCCGTCTTTGCTGTTTTCTGGTAGCCGTCTCTATGAGCGCTATGGTCCGGACGTCCAGATTCCCATCGTGTTTTCCGAGGAGGGTTCGGGGACGTGGCGAAGCGTCCGCCTGCGAGATATTCCCGATGCCGTTGCCGGACGTTCCGATGCCTATTTCTCAGCCTGCACTTACTTTCCTCGTGCGAAGTACACGAAGAACAAAGGTGTCTGGTATGAGTCTGGCTTCGGCGTTGATTTCGTCGATCAGCTGTGTGCTTTCGTGCTCGACATTGATCGGTTGACCATCGACGGCCTCTCCTGCCTCGTTGGCGAGTGGGAGTCCGGGAACCTTCCGCCTAGCTATGTCACGTTTTCCGGGCACGGTGTCCACCTCTACTATGCCCTGAGCAAGCCCGTTGACGTTCTCAAGCGCTGGAGGCTTGAGCTTGCCGCGATAAGCCGGTGGCTTTACGACTACTACGGAGCCGGCGACATGTGGGAGATCGACCGCCACGGGTTCACGCAGCCCTACCGCGTGCCGGGCAGCCTCCCAAAGCGCGACTCGGGGGCCAAGGTCGTTACCGTGTACGACTTTGGAGACCGCTACGACATATCCGATTTGGCGACTATCGCTGGGCTTGAGCAGACCGTTTTCACCAAAGAGGCCTTTGATATGTCGTGCAGCCTCGCACACTCGATCCATGGCAACGACCTTCCCGCCACCGGCAAGGCTCGGCGTGGCCAGAACTGGGGGTTTTACAACTGGCTGTTCTCGCGTGAGATGGACAGGAGCCGCCTCTATGGGGAGTTCGGTCACCGATACAACCAAGTCGTCTGCCTCTCTGTCGCCGCGAAGAAGAACCATGTCCCGTTCGCGAAGCTCGAAACCGACGTGAAGAGCCTGTATCGCTCGTGGAACGAGTGCTCGAAGAAGTATGGCCACCCACCTATCAAGTGGTCGGAGTGCACCAAGGCGATGAAGGTCTACAACCAGAAGGGCGACGTTGAGAAGTTCCCGCGCTGGTGGCTTGAGGAGAAGTGCGGGTTTGAGTTCGGGCACCAGAAGCGCAACGGCCTCACACAGGCCGAGCACCTCGCGAACGTCCACCGCCGCAGGCGCCTCGATTCGATGATGCGCCTCTCTGAGTACCTTACAGGCCATCCTGATGCCACAAAGAACGCAGCCTGTCGCGATCTCAGCATGAGCAAGAGCACGGTTTGCAGGCATTGGCGGATGGCCTGTGCCGCCGCCGGCGTGGATGATACGCGCAGTCGGACGGCCTAAAGCCAGCGTGCGCCGATTTATGACTTACGATGTGGGCCTCTTTTCAGAAAAAGTCGAGGAAACTCTGATGATCGTCAATGATTCAACGAATAAAAAACTGCTCTCTCTGACCGACAATCTCGGCGATGAGTTCATGTCGAGTTTTTCGGCAACGACTCGCAGGGCGACCGGTAGCACCTATACGCCTTTTGAAATAGTGAACTCGATGGTTCTTGAGTCGGCCGGTGAGGTCGATCCGGATTGCGTGGTCGATTGCGGGTGCGGCAGCGGAAGATTCTCCCTCGCCGCGGCCATGATGTTCCCCAATGCGAAGGTGTATGCCGTTGATAATTCTCCGCTGGCCTGCACGATGTGCTCCGAGAACGTTCGGCGCTACGGTCTTTCGAACAGGATCGAGGTCGTCAACTCCTCGTTCCTCGACTTCTCCCTGCCGCGAGATAGGGGCAAGACCCTATGGATCGGCAATCCGCCGTACGTCAGACATCACAACATAGCCGCTGATGATAAGAAGCGGTTCAAGGCGGTTGCTGGTCGCCTTGGGCTTCCTTCGAGCTGCCTCGCCGGCTTGCATATCCATTTTCTGGCCCACATCGCCGACCTTTGGCAGAGCGGCGACTTCGGCCTATTGATCACCAGCGCCGAATGGATGGACGTTAACTACGGCAACTTCGTCCGGCAGCTCCTGACTACGCATCTCCCGATCTCCCACATGCGCCTTTTCGACCGCAGCGTGAGGCTGTTTGAGGGCACGGACTCGACGGCCGTTGTCTTCTCTTTTTCCGATACGCCCAGGGATGACGTTGACGTGACGATGCCCGATGGCGCAGACGTAAGCATCCCGCTGAGAGTTCTCAATGCCTCGCAGAAATGGTCCAGGACTATCGACTGTGTGACCGACGGACCCACTTCGAATATCGAAGGCCTGATCCCTCTCGGAAGCCTTGCCTCGGTTCACCGCGGCGTGGTCACTGGAAACAACAAGTTCTGGGTCCGTCCCGCGCGCGAGCTTGCCGAGTTTCCCGAGGAGCTTTCCGTTCCCATCGTCGCCCACGCGAGGGAGATCATGGACGGGTGTGTTGCCGAGGGCCGATCCGATCTACTTGGCCGGCTTATAACTCTTCCCGTTGATCTCGGAACGCTTTCCGGTCCCGCCCTGACATTTGCCGAGAAGGTCGTCGCTGATGGCTCGAGGCGCGGTGTCGACAAAGGGTATGTCGCCAGCAGCCGGCGTGCATGGTGGTCGGTGCAGCCGCCTAAGGCACCGGCGATCATGATGACGTATATGTCGAGGAAGAACCCGACATTCGTGCGCAACGACCTTGGCTTGTCGATGCTCAACGTTGTTCACGGGATATACCCGAAGAGAAATTTGTCTGATAAGGCCCTAGCCAATCTCGTCGACTATTTGAACTCGCATGTTAACCTGCGTGACGGACGTGTTTACTGCGGTGGCCTTGCGAAGTTCGAGCCCAAAGAGGCCGAGGCCATTCTCGTCCCGTGCGTCGAGCGATTGGAGGCCTAGGCGTGAGCCAGATTATGCCGAGGGTTTATACCGTGGAAGAGCTGGGAGAACTCTCTAAGGCGTCGGCGGACAGGTTTGTCTCCGACCGGCATCGAGCCGAGGAGGAATTGAGCGGCCACTACCATGACTGTTTCGAAAAGTCCTATAACGACGTCTCGCGTGCGCTCTCTCAGACGGACAACCTGTTTGCACTTAAGGGCAAAGGTCAAACACTCCTGATCGACGGGCTTTTGTCCGTGCTCAGGAACATGGACAGGCCGACGGTCAGCGAGGATGACTTCAAGAGCCTGTCCGACACTGGGACCGCTGCGGCCAGCCGCTTTCAAGACGAGCAGCTTTCGAGTGCTGCACTCGAATATCTCGCGCGCAACCTCAACACGGATATATTCCCCTGGATCGAGACCGGCGAGCAGCCAACCGACAAGCAGAAGCACGCGGCGTGCGTTGCCGTTTCCGCCCTCATCGCCGACCAGAAGACGAAAACGCTGATGCGCGGGCAGTCAAGCCATGCCCAGGAGAAAACGGTTCGCGATACGCTCGTAAGCGAATGCGGCATGAGGATTGTCGACGGCCATGACTTTACGATGCTTTCCGACGCGCCCAAGCCTGGAGAGGTGTTCAGGCGCGAAACGAAAGTGGATGGAACAAAGGCGGACGTCGTTTTCGGCCTGTTCGACGGTCGCATCATGTGCCTTGAGTGCAAGGTGTCGAACAGCGAGGTCAATTCCTACAAGCGTCTGAACCATGAGGCCGTCGACAAGGTCGCCAAGTGGAAAGAAGCGTTCGGAAGACAGTGCGTTTCCGGTGCCGTGCTGCAGGGCTGCTTCAAGACTTCAAATCTGGTTTCCGCTCAAGACGAGGGCGCGTACCTGTTCTGGTCTGCCGATCTCTCTGAATTGGTTCGATTCGTGAACTCGACCAGAGATTGACGGGATGCTGTCCCTAGTCCTCGTCCTGCGGTGCCGGGAGGCGTTTGTACCGGAAGATTCGGTCGATTAGCGGTGCGCGTTTCATCATTTCCATTTCAAGCTTGAGGCTCGCGTTTTCCTGCTGGCACATCGAGGCGAGGTTCCGTTCGGTTTCGAGTTGGCCTTGCTTGACCTCTATCTTTTCGAGCAGCGCGTCTATCTTGTCGCCGCGTTCGTCGTACCTCTTTTGAAGCGCGATTTCCTCGGCCTTCAATCGCTCCATATCCGCCGCAAGCTCCCTGATGCGCTCCCGGAGCCCGGCGTTCTCCGCCTTTAGGCTTTCTATCCGCGCGAGGTACCCAGCGGTGAAGTCCTCTGCTTCATATTTGCCGTGAATCGGTTCATGTGACGCGGTGACTGAGCCATTCTCCCCATGACTCGGTCGCTGGTTCGGTCGGCGATCAGCTCTCTTGGCCGTTAGCTCGTGCGCCAACATTGATGCCTGCCGCTCGTCAAGCTCGACAGCACCTCGTGAGCCAGTCTTATTCGCGCTGGAAAGAAGGCCCAGGCGTTTGGCGGCCCTCATTGCTGTTGATTTGCTCGTGCCGGTTATCTCGGCTACCTCGCGGATTGTCGTACCCACGCTTCTGGTCCTATCGCTCTCGGTGATGTGACTCGGTCAATCATGCTGTGAATGAGTCATGATCCGGTTCGTGTTGTCCGTGAAACGGATCATGACTCGGTCGATGGTCTCTAGATCGACCCTATTTCTTGGACAGCCCGTCGTTTGGCTTGCCAACGTATTGGCCCCATATCTCGACTTGTGAATTGCAGAGCGCTTCGTACTGGCTCGGTTTTAGCTTCATCTCTTTGGCCATCTCGCGCGTGTGCTGCTTGAACCTTTTCGTGTCGAATTCTTGGCCATCGTAGAGCGACGATATGACCGCATTCAGCATTGCCTCGATCGTTGCCTGATTCACCAGGGTGTTCAGTAGTTCCTCTTTCGGGGCGCTGACGACGTTCGATAGCTCCGCGCGTTTCGCGCCGGACTTCTTGAGGAAGTAGTCGTACAGCTCCCCGCCTTCGGAAAGCATCTGCTCGGCTTGTCCCCTTGTGATCGGCTTGTCCCCGACGGTGCGTCTCACCTTCTGCCCCAGCGTCTTGCGCTCGGATGCCGTCAGGCTGTCGCGCTCGTCGAGGTTGAAAAACATTTCGAGGGCCATGTCTGTGATCTCAAGGGGATTCAGCGTCCTTATTTCCTCACCCGTCGCCGGGTTCACGACGCTGCCGGTTTTCTTGTCCCTCGGTAGGCCACTTTTGTAGTCGATTTCGATCGGCATGTCTCACAACCCCTATAAAAACGGCTTTGTAATAGCCATAAAGTAGCACATGGAGAAACAATATAACCGGGGACCAAGTGGAATATTAAGATTATTGAGTTTACAAAGTAACCAAAGTGGTTATAATGCTTCCAACCACGTGGTCACTATCCATCTATACGAGAAAGAATAGGAGGCTCTATATGGTCACCTGCTGTATCTGCGGCGGCGTATCTGCTGCGGCCTATGCGGCCGATGCCAAGTTGCGCTGCGCGGTTGGCCTCGCGAGTTCCGTTCGCGCAAGCATTGCCGTTCTCATGAATGCCGCGCCCGTCGGCTCGTCTGCCGAAGAGGAGTTGTCCGAGCTGGACGCCAGCGTCAGGGCGGCAATTTCGTTCGCGAGGCAGACGATCGCCTATCGCGACTTCGAATCGCAAAGCCCCTCCATCGCGCTCGGCGACCTCCTCGCCGCGTTCCGCAAAGCCGTCGGCTTCTGCCGCCTCTGCGCTGCGCGCAAGGTCGCCCTCGATCCTGCCGACGGGATGCGCTGCCCCGGCTCCCCTTGGCCGCTGGACATGGTTGTCGGTGCCATGTACGCGGCGGCAAGCAACGGCATCCTCTCCATTGATGACACGTACCGTATCGATCCGCTGGCTTTCGCCGGCTCTGACAATTAGGAAGTGATAGGTAATGGCAAGCGACGTTATGAACAACCTCTCCCAGTTCGAGAAGTTCGATTGCGAGGCTTTCTTCCGCGACAAGGCGCTTGAGGTCGAGGCCTGCGAGCCTCTTAGCGAGTACGAGGACGGCAAGGCGACCGGGCGCGTGCTCGGCACCAAGGTGACCGTCGTTATCGTCGGCGACCGCACCGAGTACAAGGTCTACGGCGACCGCCGCCCGCGCACCAACCGCCACCGCATGTTCGACGTCAAGCTCATGGGCAAGATGGGTGTCGATATTCCCGAGGGCACGAAGGTCACCCTTGTTAACCCGTCGGGAAAGATGTGGGGTGATCGCGACGAGAACGGCCGCGT
>NZ_JBQHTS010000032.1:0-11863 GCF_052065595.1 Collinsella sp. HCP28S3_E12 | reverse complement strand
GTGCCCTGGTCGAGAGGGACGGACTCTGACCAGGGCGAAGGTCGAGGCCGTGAGCGCCCTGCGCGAAGAGGGGTACGGGCTGGGGTGCCTGCTGGAGTGCGCCGGCCTGGCCCGGTCCAGCTACTATTACGCGCTGTCGCACCCGGCCAGGCCGACGCGCCCGGAGCTGCGGGACGCGGTGGCGGAGATCTTCTCGCGCACGGCCAACGGGTGCGGCCACCGCCAGGTCGCCATGTGCCTGCGCGCCGAGCTGGGCGCGCGCATAGCCAACAAGACCGTGCTCAAGATGATGCGGGAGATGGGGGTCCGCTGCGGCATCCGCCGCGAGACCGACTACCATAGGTACAACTCGTACAGGGGGGTCGTGGGCGAGACGTTCGAGAACGTCATCGGGCGCGACTTCGCCGCCGACGGGCCGTGGCAGAAGATGGGCACCGACGTTACCGAGTTCAAGCAGCCCTGGGGCAAGGCCTACTTCGCGCCGGTGTACGACTTCGGCAGCAAGGAGATAGTCGCGTGGTCGACGTCGACCAGCCCGGACATGGCGCAGCAGGCCGAGCTGCTCGACCAGCTGCTGGCGAAGATGCCCGAGGGCGCGACGCCGGTGCTCCACAGCGACATGGGCTGGCAGTACCAGCACGCCGCATGGTGCGGGAGGCTGAAGGACGCCGGGATCGTCCAGAGCATGTCCAGAAAGGGAAACTGCATCGACAACGGCGCCACCGAGCAGGTCTTCGGCCACATGAAGGACGAGTTCTTCCGGGGAAGGACATGGCCCGACTTCGAGTCCTTCAAGGCGGACCTGGACGCGTACGTCGCCCATTGGAACACGAGGCGAAGGCAGGTTAAACTGAAAGGGCTGACCCCGGAGGAGTTCCGGAACCAGCCCCTTGCGGCGTAGTTCTTATTTAAGCCGTCCAAGTTTTGGGGTGCAGTTCAGTGCGCAGCGGGGGTTCTTTCATGTCCGAGGACGCGCCGGAAAGGAAGGTCGCCCTCGGACCGAACATACAAGACAGCTTACGCGACGGTGTAAACCCAGTTGTGCTTATCCTCAACAGCACCAGACTGAATACCAGTCAGGGTCTCGCGAAGTTTCTTCATAACAGGGCCGATCTCGGTGCAGCCAGCCGGGAAGGTCACGGTCTCGTCGGCACCATAAACCTTGTTGTCAATCTCGCCGACCGGGGAGATAACAGCAGCGGTGCCGCACAGACCGCACTCGACAAAGGTGCCGGCCTTGACCTCGGCCCACTCGACGGGACGCTGATCAACGGTCATGCCCAGGTCCTGAGCGACCTGAACGAGCGAGCGACGGGTGATGGAGGGCAGGATCGAGTCGGTGTGCGACTGCGGAACGACGAGGGTGCCGTCCTCTTTCACGAACAGGACGTTGGCGCCACCGGTCTCCTCGACATAGGTGCGAGACTCGGAGTCAAGATACAGGTTCTCGGCATAGCCCTCGCGATGGGCCTCCATCGTGGGCTTAAGGGACATGGCGTAGTTCAGGCCGGCCTTGATGTTGCCGGTGCCATGCGGGGCTGCACGGTCATACTCGGAAACGCGCAGCTTAACGGGCTTAAGGCCGCCCTTAAAGTACGGACCGACCGGAGTCACGAGAATGCGGAACGTGTACTCAGGAGCAGGAGCCACGCCAATCACGTCACCAGAGCCAATCATAAACGGACGCACGTACAGGGTCGCACCGGAGCCGAAAGGCGGAACCCAGGCGGCGTTGGCAGAAACGACCTGCTTGACGGCCTCAACGAACTTGTCCTTGGGGAACGGGGGCATCTCGAGGCGCTGGGCAGAGTTATACATGCGCTCAGCGTTCATGTCGGGACGGAAGCAGACGATGCTGCCATCCTCGGCGGTGTAGGCCTTCAGGCCCTCAAAGACCTCCTGGCAGTAATGGAAGATGCCGCCGCACTCGGAGACATGCATGGTGTGGTCGGTGGTCAGGCCGCCCTCGTCCCACTCGCCATCCTTCCAATGAGCCTCGTAGCTGTAATCGGTCTTCATGTAGCCAAAGCCGAGGCTACCCCAATCGATATCCTTCTTCTCGACAGTCATATGTCGCTCCTTACATACACAGTTGCATACTCGCGAACCCGCACGCAAGGACCGAGGCCGACCGTGTCGCAACGTCGCACGCCCGGAGCGTAGAGCCGGACGGGACACGCGGGCAACATCGAAGCCGATGGCACGTCGATTCGCATGGACGAGATTGTACTCCCCGCGCGCGTCGGATAAAACGTTTTTCTTTAACTAAGTAAAGTATTTTCATTTGACCGAAGCAAAAGAGGCCCGCCACCGCAAGCGGTGACGGGCCTCTTTGACACTATTATTCGCGCCGGCTCGAGTTAGGCGTTCTGTTTTCCCAGCTTAGCCTTAACCAGGCCGACTACAGTCGGGATGATCGACACGGCTACGATGCCAATGATCAGCAACTCAAAGTGCTCCTGCACAAAGGGAATGCCACCAAAGAAGTAGCCCAGCAGTGTAAAGACCGTCGACCAGGTAATGCCGCCCAGCACGTTGTAGATGACAAAGTTGCGCCAGTGCATGCCGCCCATGCCGGCAATGAAGGGCACAAAGGTGCGGATAAACGGGAAGAAGCGGCCGAGGAAGATGGCCAGGTGACCCCACTTGTCCAAGAAGTCCTCGGACTTTTTGATACGCTCGGGCGTCATGGCCTTGACCTTGCCCGAAGCGATGATCTTTTTGCCAAAGAAGTGACCGATCATAAAGTTGCACTGGTCTCCCAGGATGGCAGCGGCCCATGCTACGGCCAGCAGGGCCACGATGTTAAAGCCACCGTTATGGGCAAAGAAGCCCGAAGCAAACAGCAGTGAATCGCCGGGAAGGAACGGGAAGAACACCACGCCTGTCTCAACGAAGATAATGAGGAACACGCAGCCGTAGGCCATAAGCGGGCCGGCGGCGATCCAGCTGGCAATCGCGGTGCGCGGGTCTTTGAGTAGCTCGGCGATAAAATTGATGAAACCCATGAAGTAAAACCTCTCAGTTGTGGGCGCGGATACGTCCAAGTTGACCAGTATACGGTTGCGGTGCCCCCTCGTGCGCAACCCCACAAAAGCATGACTCCATTACCAGTAAGTTTGCATAACTGACACCTGTCATGCAAAGCCGCCAAGATTATTCTTCCTAATCCCTAGCGAATCGCTATACTTTATTGAATCGCATTGCCATGGCGCTAAGGGAGGGCGGCCGGTGAGCTTTATCAATACCATTCGCGAGGACATCAAGACCGTCCAGGCACAGGACCCCGCCGCGCAAAACGGTCTGGTCATCTTCCTTTCCTATCCTGGCCTGCACGCCAAGTGGAACCACGTGCCCGAGCACTGGCTGTGGGAGCACGGTCATCGCTCGCTCGCCCGTGTGCTCTCGCAAATCACCCGCCACATCACCGGGGTCGAGATTCATCCCGCTGCACAGATCGGAAAGCATTTCTTTATCGACCACGCCATGGGCGTCGTCATCGGCGAAACCACCATCGTGGGCGACAACTGCGTGCTCTACCAGGGCGTCACGCTTGGCGGCACCGGCAACGAAACCGGCAAGCGCCACCCCACCCTGGGCAACAACGTCACCGTGGGCACGGGCGCCAAGGTGCTCGGCAACATTCGCATCGGCAACAACGTCAAAATCGGCGGCAACTCGGTTGTCGTCAAGGACGTGCCCGACAACTGCACCGTCGTGGGCGTACCGGGACGCATCATCAAGCGCAACGGCTGCCGCGTGTTCGAGGAGAGCTTCGACGCCAAGCAGCACCGCGAGTACATGCCTGACGATGCCGCCGAGCAGTCCGCCCTCAACCGTCAGGGCATCACCGAGAACGCCCGCCGCGTCAAAGAACTCGAGCAAGAGGTAGCCGAGCTCAAAGCCCTCGTTGCCAAACTTGTGGACGAACGCTAGACGCGGACGGCCAATGACAACATTCATGCCAGCGCAAAGGCGCGCCAGGGAATCTATCCCCGGCGCGCCTTATTTCTGATGCGACAAGGGGGCCGTCCCCATGTCGCATTATGCGAACTGGCTCAGATAGAGGTCGGCGTAGGCGCCCTCGGCAGCCAGCAACTCCTTATGCGTGCCCTGCTCGATAATGTTGCCGTGATCCATGACCAAGATTAGGTCGGCGTCCACGATCGTCGACAGGCGATGCGCGATCACAAAGCTGGTGCGCCCGCGCATAAGCGCGTCCATGGCGCGACCGATGGCGAGCTCGGTACGCGTGTCCACGCTCGACGTCGCCTCGTCCAGGATGAGAATCGCCGGGTTGTTGAGCAGCACGCGTGCGATGGTCAGCAGTTGACGCTGCCCTTGGCTAATGCTCTCGGCATCGTTTGCCACCCGCGTGTCATAACCCTGCGGCATGGTGCGCACAAAGAAGTCGACCTGCGCGGCGCGCGCAGCCGCCACGATCTCGTCGCGCGTCGCCTCGGGACAGCCGTAGGCGATGTTTTCGGCAATCGTGCCGTCAAACAGCCAGGCGTCCTGCAGCACCATGCCAAACTGCTGGCGCAGCTCGCCGCGGTCCATACAGCTCGTGTCCACGCCGTCGAGCGTAATGCGCCCGCCGTCAATCTCGTAGAAGCGCATGAGTAGGTTGATGAGTGTCGTCTTGCCTGCGCCCGTGGTTCCCACCACGGCGATCTTCTGGCCCGGCTCGGCGGTAAACGACACGTCGCGCATAAGCGGCTTGTCGGGCGAATAACCAAAACGCACGTGCTCAAAGGAGACACGGCCCTCAATGCGACCCGGCAGCCTGGCAGCATCACCCGGCAGCGGATCGGCTTCCATCTCGGGCTCATCGAGCAGGTCGAACACGCGCTCCGCACTCGCCAGCGCGCTCTGCAGCGAGTTGAAAGTGAACGACAGCTGCGTCATGGGTTCGGACGCCCCGTAGATAAACTGGAAGAACGCCTGGAACACGCCGACGGTCATGTGGCCGGCGACCAGCATGCTGCAGCCCACCAGCGCGATCACGATCTGCGCCAAACGGCCGATAAAGCGAACCGCAGGGCCTACGGCATTGATCATAAAGTCGGCCTTGGTACTCACGCGCGCTAGCTCCCTCGAGGCCTCGTGCACCTCGGCAGAGCTCTGATGCTCGCGGTTGAATGCGCGAATCACCAAACGGCCTGAATAGCCTTCCTCGACCGCGCTCGTGATTTTGGACACCCACTCCTGACGCTCGCCCGTCACATCATGCGTTCGGCGCGAAACCACCTTGGTCACCAGCAACGATACCGCCGTAAAGCCCAAAAAGACCAACGTGAGCTTGACGCTATAGACAAACATCATGATGATGGCACCCGTCACGGTACCGATCGATACCAGCAGCTGCAGCAATCCGCGCTGCATACTCTCGGACATCTTGTCCAAGTCGTTGGTCGCACGGCTGACCACTTCACCGGGGCGATGCGCGTCAAAGTAGGCGAGCGGCAGGCGGCTGAGCTTCTGCGCGATGCGGTTGCGCAGACGCAAGTTGAGTCGCTCGGCGACGCTCGACATCAAAAAACTCTGCAGCGCATAGAACGATCCGGCGGCCGTCCAGATCAAAAAGTAGACAAAGATGGTCTTACCGCACTGGTCCCAGGTGATGCTGAAGGTCGTTCCGCTGGCAAACGCCACCTGTATATGGCCCCACAGCTCGTCGATAACATGGGCGCTATATGCCGGCGCGGCGGTGTTAAAGATGACGTAGAACACAATGCTCGCGAATACAATATAGAAGCGCCAATGGTCGCCGGCGGCCTCGCTCCACAAGCGGCGCACCGTCGCCCAGGTATCCCGGGGCGTCTCGTCCTCTTCTTCGTCGTCCACGTCGCGCATACGCTCTGCCTCGGCACGGGCGCGCTCGTCCTCGGCGCGCTCGTTTTCCTCGTACAGCGCCTGGCGACGAGCCTCGCGCTCGGCCGCGGCCCTGGCGGCGGCATCCAGCTCGGTCGACGCGGCAGACTGCTCGACCGCTTCCTCGGCCGCGTCCACAACGACGGCATCGATAGCGTCGCTGCGCTTCTTGAGCTCCTCGGTCATGCTACTCACCTCCCTTCATCTGCGATTCCGCGATGGCGCGGTACACCTCGCAGGTTTCCATAAGTTCCTCGTGCGCGCCCAGGCCCACGACCTCGCCATCCTTGAGCACGACAATCTGGTCGGCATGCAAAATCGTCGAGATGCGCTGCGCGATGATGAGCACCGCGGCGTCGCGCGTCTCGTCCTGCAGCGCATGGCGCAAGGCCGCATCGGTCTTAAAGTCCAGGGCCGAAAAGCTGTCATCGAAGATATACAGATCGGCATGCTTCATGAGCGCACGGGCGATTGCCAGACGCTGGCGCTGGCCGCCCGAAAAGTTCGTACCGCCCTGGGCAACCGGAGTATCGAGCCCCTGCGGCTGATCGAGCACAAAGGTGCTCTGGGCAACCTGCAGCGCATGAAGCATGTCCGCCTCGGTCGCGTCCTCGTTGCCAAAGCGCAGATTGCTTGCCACGGTGCCCGAGAACAGCCACGCCTTCTGCGGCACATAGGCGATGCGCCCGCGAATCTCATCTTGCGAAAGCTCGCGCAGATCGATGCCGTCCAGGCGAATGGCGCCCTTGGTGGCATCGTGGAAGCGCAGCAGAAGCTTTGCCACCGTCGACTTGCCCGAGCCCGTCGAGCCCACAATCGCGGTCGTCTGACCGCGACGACAGGCAAAGCTCAGGTCGCACAGGGTATCCTCGTCGGCGTCGTCAAAGCGAAACGACATGTGGTCGAACACGGCAACAGCATCCGCATCGTCCTCGGAGGCAGGCGTCCCGTCACCCAGCGTACGCTCGCCGTCCACGATGCTCGGCTCAATCTCCAACACCTGCTGCGCACGGTTCAGGCACGCGGCAGCACGCGGAAGCGTCAGCACCACCATCTGGGCCATCATCACAAAGAACAGGATCAGAATTGCATACTCCAGCACCGCCGAGATACTCGCAATCTGCATGGCGTGGGCGCCCACCCGGTTACCGCCCACCCACAGCACCGCCACCTCGGCGATGTTCATCAAAAAGAAGCTGGAGCTGTCAAGGCCCACAAACAGGTGGTTGACCTTTATGGCGTTGGCGGCGTAGTCGCTAAACACCTCGTCCAGGCGCTGTTCCTCACGACGCTCCTTGTTAAACGCACGGATGACGCGCACGCCCACGATGTTCTCGCGCAGCACCACGTTCATGCGGTCGATAAAACCCTGCAATCGCATAAAAATCGGTGCCGCATTGGCAACCGTAAAGACCGCCGCAACCAGCACGATCGCAACCACGACGCCCAGAAGCATGCCCATAGCCGGATCGATAAACCAGGCGAAGATGATGCCCGCCACAGCCAAGAACGGCACGGGCAGCACCAGCTGAATCGTCTGAAGGACAGCCTGTTGAATCACGTTGATGTCGTTGAGTGAGCGCGTGATCATCGATCCGGTGCCAAAGCGCTCAAAATCGCTGGCAGACAGCTCGAGTGATTTGTCGTAGACGGCATTGCGGATGTCGCAGGCCACGTTAGCCGCCAGACGCGCCGAAAGATAGCAGCCCAGCACCGTGCCGCCGCTCGCCATGCTCGTCGCGATAAACATGTATAGGCCGTTGCATAAGATGTAGTCGACATCGCCCGTGGTAATACCGGTGTTGACCATGTTCGCCAGCATCGTGGGAACCAACAGCGTACCGACGTTATCCACCAGCAGCGCCAGCAGCGTCACTGCGACAAGCCCTCGATAGGGCTTCAAAAACCTCATTAACAGTCGCACGACTCACCCTCACCTTGATTCTCGGCAGCGATATGCTGCTTAAAGACATCGCACTCATCGCCGAGCGCATGGGAAAATTTTTCGATGAGGCGCATGATTTCGCGCTGTTCCCAGGGCTCGAGCACTTCGAAAGCCTGTTGCTCGGCTTCTTGCGCCGGCAGCGCATATTGCTCGGCAAACCGCATGCCCGCTTCGGTCAAACGCACAACCTTGTTCTTACGGCTGCCTTCGGCAAACTCCAACGTTGCGAAGCCCCGCGCCGTCAAGGTTTTAATTGCCGAGTTGATGGTCTGCTTGCTGTAGAACCATTCGCTTGTCAGACGGCTTACGGCAATACTGCCGCCTGCCGTGCTGGTATCGACGAGCATCCAGTAAGCGCAGTCCGAAAGGCCGCAGGCGCGCGAGAACTCCGAATAGATATGGTCAAGTCCATTGAGCAACCGGTCGAAGTCGACCGGCGTAACCGCACTATTCATCTATCCCACCATTCGATTGTCCGATTTTTGACCAATTTCGTGTCTCTAGATTAGTCCGAGCTTTGACTATCGTCAACAGGTTCTCCGCAAATGCCTGCACTTTTATGACCTATCGGCAGAAAAAGACCGCCGGCGCGGGGGCGGCGCCAGCGGTCACGTGAAAATCGGGTTTCATTGCCTGTTAAGCGGCGACAGCCTCGTAGACCGTAGCGCCCGAGAAGCTATCGTGCAGGCTTTTGCCGCAGATCCAAGGCAGCTCGACGACCTCGCAGAGCGTGTTGACCAGCTCGGAGCAGTCAGTAAAGTGGCCCTTATCGTTGAGGGCCTCGCAATCCTGAACACGCCAATAGCCATCGGTGTGCGTGATGTAGTACTCGTGATCGTCAATCGTCACAAAAGCGCGTGTCTTGGAACGCAGCAGCTTCAGAAATCCTTCGAAATCGGTCTCGACGACATCTCCAGCCTGGAACATGATAGTTACCTCCTGGCCCGGCGCCACCACGGCGCGTTGATAAACGTTGGTACTCCTTTAGTAAAACCTTTATCAGAGGTTATGCGTTCGTCATTTAGGCAAGTGGTAAAAACCGCAGGGCAGACGGGATAAAACGTTTAACCATCCCATTGGCTTGTCACATTTTAAAGGTACTTTTATGCAAACCCACTTTCCCAATTGGAATCTATCCTTTTGCCGGGCACTTGACCGTCTATCGTTTGAGCCCGACGGGTAGGAACGGGGCATCTGCAACGCCACCGCAAGGAGACACCATGGAGACTATCGAAGCACTCATTCACCGCCGCAGCTGCCGCAAATACAGCGATCGTCCCGTCGAGGCCAAAAAGCTTGCACGTATTATCGAAGCCGGCCAATATGCACCGAGCGGCATGGGCCGCCAGCCGGTGACGTTTGTCGCCGTCACCGACCCCGCGACCGTCGAGCGTCTCTCACAGCTCAACGCCCAGGTCATGGGCAGCAACAGCGACCCCTTCTATGGCGCCAAGACCGTTGTGGTGGTGCTGGTTGACCGCAGCGTGCCCACACATCTGGAAGACGGCTCGCTCGCCATGGGCAACTTGCTCAACGCCGCCTATGCACTGGGTGTCGATTCGTGCTGGATTCACCGCGCGCATGAGGTCTTTGACTCGCCCGAGGGCCTGGAGCTGCTGGCCAGCTGGGGCCTGCCCGCCGACGGCAGCCTGCGTGGTGTCGGTAACTGCATTCTGGGCTATGCCGAGGACACGCTACCCGAGGCAAAGCCCCGCCGCGACAACGTGGTGTACGTTAGGTAATTTGTTCCGCCGTTCTACCGAACGGCGGACCTGCTGACGCTGCGCGGGCCGCATTCACGCCAATTTGACGTTCATTTTCGAGGGTGTGTTTCGTCAAGAGGATTTGAGCAAAAAGAGCATCGGAAATTGAGCAGCCTGAGCATCGGAAGTGCGCACGCTTTTTGAGCGGCTAGCCCTCCTGCATGAGGGCATGGCGGACGCGGTAGGACTCGCCGCGGAACTGGACGAGCCTCCCGTGGTGGACGATGCGGTCGATCACGGCGGCGGCCATCTGGTCGTCCCCGAACACCGACCCCCACCTGCTGAACTCCAGGTTCGTGGTGATCACCACCGACTGCCTCTCGTATGCGTCGGCGAAGACCTGGAAGAGCAGCCTCGCCCCGTCCGCGTCGAGCGGGAGAAACCCGAGCTCGTCGATGACGAGCAGGCGGGCCTTGCCGATGAGCGCGGCCTCCCGGTCGAGCCTCCCGTCGTCGCGGGCGCGCCTCAGGCGCATCACGAGCGAGGACGCCGTGAAGAAGCGCGCCTCGAGCCTCCTCTCGCACGCCAGCGCGCAGAGGGCCGACGCCATGTGCGTCTTGCCGGTGCCGACGTCGCCCATGAGCACGAGGTCCTCCCTGCGCTCGACGAAGTCGAGCGCGAGCAGCGACTCGCGCCCCATGCCCTCCGGCCACGACACGGCCGACCAGTCGTAGCCGTCGAAGGTCTTGGGCGCCGGCAGCGCGCAGCGCCTGAGCAGCGTCGCGCGCTTCGAGGCCTCGCGGCTGGACCTCTCCGCCTCGAGGTAGCCCGCCAGGTACTCCACCTGTTTCGGGGTGCCGAGCCTCGACCACTCCTCCGGGACGGCGGTGGTGAGCGAGCATGACCGCCCGGCCTCGACGACCCTGCGGGCCAGCTCCTCGCTAGCGGCCATCGGCGACCGCCCCCTTCAGGAACCCGTCGTAGACCGACAGGTCGGCCCCGCCGGCCTCGCCGCCGCCTCCCGCGATGCGCCTCGCCAGCACGTCGACCGTGGCGTCGTCGGGGACGCGGCCGCCCTCGACGACCCTGAGCGCCGCCTCGCATGCCGCCTCGAAGCCCGAGGACTCGCTCGCCCGGCCGATCGACCTGAGCGTGCGCCTCCTGCCGGCGGAGTCCATCCGGTCGATCCCCTCGACGAGCCCCGGCGGCATGTCGCGCCTGATCGTCGACTCCCCGAAGGCCCTCGGCCTGGCGATGATGGCGGGCACGAGCGAGAGGGGGTTCCGGACCGCGGGGCCCTCCCCGAAGGCCCTGGGGAGGACGGCGACCCGGCGGCCGCGGTCGGCGAGGATCTCCACCGTCGTCGCGCGCATGCCGACGAGCAGGCTCCGCCCGTGCCAGGCGGGCCCGGCGACGTACTCGCGCCCGTCGGCCTCGACGTAGCCGCGCTTGTCGGCGCGGGCGGTGACCCACCTCACCGCGTCGAACTCCACGCCGGGAAGGGCGCGCATGGCGGCGAGGTCCTCCCGGTAGGCCTCCCCGTGCGGCCTGCCGTCGCGGCAGCGCGCCGCCGCGTTGATCCTCGCGCATCCCTCGGCGAGGAACGCGTTGAGCTCGGGGAGCGTGCCGAACGCCGGCACGGGGACGAGGAGGTTGCGCCGGAGGAACCCCACGGCGTTCTCGACGGAGCCCTTCTCGTTTCCCGAATAGGGGTTGCAGTACCGGCTCTCGAAGCGGTAGTGGGCCCTGAACTGCGAGAACAGCCTCGATTCCGTGACCTCGCCGCGTACCATCCTGCCCGCCTCGGTGGCGTTGTCGAGCACCATCGCAGCCGGGGCGCGGCCCCAGCGGCGGAAGATCTCGAGCAGCCCGGCGCACAGACACTCCGACCTCTGCGACATGAGGGCGACGCACTGCCGGTCGTTCGAGTGCGGGAGCGTCGCGACCAGCAGCTTGAGGTCGAGGGTCCTCCCGCCGACCGCGGCGCGGAAGTTCCCGAAATCGACCTGGCAGGTGCCGGGCGCCCACTCGAGCTCGAGGTACCCCTCTCCGCCCGCCGCCTCCCGGGCGAGCCTGAGCTCGCGGACGAACCTCTGCACGGTGGAGTACGAGCCGCCGTAGCCGCGCTCGGCGACGAGCCTGTCGTAGATCCGCCTGGCGGTGTGGCGCTGCTTCCTCGGGGCCCCAAGGTCGGCCTCGAGAACGCCCGCGACCCATTCCTCGTTGCCCTCTGTTAGCGCTAATCTAAAATTGACCACTTTCGCAAACGCATCTCGCCGAATGCGCTAACGCGCTTTCGCCGACCCCGCTAACGTACTTTCACCAACTGCGCTAACGGAAC
>NZ_JBQHTS010000031.1:0-12019 GCF_052065595.1 Collinsella sp. HCP28S3_E12 | reverse complement strand
AGGTTAAACTGAAGGGACTGACCCCGGAGGAGTTCCGGAGACAGTCCCTTGCGGCGTAGTTCTTATTTAAGCCGTCCAGGTTTTGGGGTGCAGTTCAAAAAGACTACCCTGGGCAAAGATTGGGAGGAGATGTCCATGAAGCCGCTGCTACTGCATGCGTGCTGTGCGCCGTGCTCGCTGGAGCCGGTTCGTCTGCTGCGTGAGGAGGGGTTTGAACCCACGATTTGCTGGACCAACCCCAATATTCAGCCGCGCGATGAATGGCAGCGGCGTTTGGACGAGCTTCGCCGGTGGTGTGCCGATGGCGACATCGAGCTCATCGAGGCGGGGGAGGACCGCGAGCGCTGGGAGGCCGGCGTGGCCCCGCTGGGCGCCGATCGACCCCGTCGCTGTCGCGCGTGCTATGCCCTGCGTCTTGCCGAGGCATGCCGTGTGGCCCAGGAGCGCGGGTTTGAGTTTGTGGGCACGACGCTCGCCGTCTCGCCGTATCAGTTGTTCGACACCTGCAATGATGTGTTGGAGCGCTTGGCGGCGGCACATGGTCTCACCCCGGTGATTCGCGATTTTCGCCCGTATTATCCCGAGGCGACGCGTCGTTCGCGCGAGCTGGGCATGTATCGGCAGAACTATTGCGGCTGCCGATTCTCGGCCGTCGAGGCGGCCATGGACCGCGCCCGCATCCGCGACGAGCGCAAAGCGTCCAAAAAGTAGTCCTTTTGGGCTGGCAGCCTGCTAGGATGTAGAGCGGATTTTAGCTATATAAGGAGTATCCGACGTGTCTATGCGTACCGATGATTTTGACTACAACCTTCCTGAGGAACTGATTGCCCAGGCTCCTGCCGAGCCGCGCGACTCCTGCCGCCTGCTGGTGGTGGATCGCAAGGGCTCCCAGGCGGGAACGCCACTGGAGCATGGCGGCACCGTCGAGCACCGCATCTTCCGCGACATCATCGACTATATCGAGCCTGGCGACGTGCTCATCATCAACCAGACGCGTGTGATGCCGGCCCGTCTTATCGGTCGCAAGACAGGCTCGGGCGGCGTGGTCGAAACGCTGCTGCTCAAGCGCCGCGAGGACGTGGATCCGCTGGGTCATGTTTGGGAGTGTCTGGTCAAGCCGGGCAAGCGCCTAAAGCCTGGTGTGCAGATTGAGTATCGCGTCGGTGGTGCCCATGCGCCCGAGGGTGCTCCCGTGGTGCTGACGGCCGAGGTCGTCGACTTTGTCACCGATAGCCGCGGCGGCCGCCTGGTGCGTTTTGAGCCGGCCGGTTGCAATGCCGCCGGCGAGCCGCGCACGCTCGATGAGGCCATCCATGCTGCCGGCCACGTGCCGCTGCCGCCCTACATTACCGATTATGAGGGCGATCCCGAGAAGTACCAGACCGTTTACGCCATGAAGGAGGAGCACTCAGCTGCCGCTCCCACGGCGGGCCTGCACTTTACTCCCGAGCTCATGGCCGCTATCGAGGCCAAGGGTGCGAAGTTTGCCGCTGTCGAGCTCGAGGTGGGCATCGATACCTTCCGTCTGGTGGAGGAGGACGACCCCACGCAGCACGTGATGCACACCGAGCGCTATCACGTGTCGCAGGAGGTTGTCGACGCCGTGCATAAGGCTAAGGCCGAGGGGCATCGCGTGATTGCTGTCGGTACCACCGCAGTCCGCTCGCTCGAGAGTGCGTTTGACGCGGACGCGCCGGTGTCCGATCCGGCTGTGACGGCGCGCTATTTTGAGGGCCGTAAGGACGGGGCCGACACGCTCGGCCGTGGTGACATCGTGGCGCGCGAGAACGCGACAACGCAGCTCTACCTCATGCCCGGCTCGACCTATCACGTGGTCGACGCGCTGATCACTAACTTCCATGTTCCGCGCTCCACACTCATGATGCTCGTGAGCGCACTTGCCACCCGCGATCAGATCATGGATGCCTATGCCGCCGCTATCGAGCAGCGCTACCGCTTCTTCAGCTTTGGCGACGCCATGCTCATTTGTTAGTTACGCGGTTCTACGAACCGCGTAACTGCTCGACGCTGCGCGGGCCGCATTTGGACAATCTGACGTTCAACTTCAAGGGCGCGACCAGAAGGTCAGCGCCCTTTCGTTTCACGTCACCTTGCCTCAAATGCGACCCGCTCGCTGTCCGCGCCAAAACATTGGCGTTGCCGTGGTTCAACCTGCCAAAAAGGGACAGGTTTATTTTGGCAGGTTTTATCTGGGCAAACGTTGTTGGTGCGATGGGGACTGTTTTATATGCACCAAGTTGGTGCAAAGTAGCCTGGCCCCTTTGCACCAATCAAAACGTTGCGGTGAGTGTTTTTTGGCAGCTGGTTTACTTGCTCGCGAACAGCCAGATTAGGACAATCACGAGGATTACGGCGACAATGCAGACGATTGCGCCGGTGAATTTGACGCGTGAGTCACGGGTGCGCTCGCGCACGTCGTTCTCGGCGGCTTCGAGCTGAGCCACTTCGCGCTCGGTTTCGGCGCGCTCGGCCTTATCGCGAGCCAGGGAGCCCGCGAGCGATTCGGTGATCTCGGGATGGTTGTGCACCTCGGTCGCCTGCTCGATGATCGACTGCGCATGCGCGACGTCCGCCTGGGCATTGGCGATAGCCTGCTCTTGCTCTTGACGCGCTTTGTCCTCGGTGACGATCTTCTCGCGTAATTCGCGCTGGCGCGTTGCAGCGGCCGCCTTTGCGGTCTGCAGCTCGTCGCGCGCGGCATCGGCCTCGGCCGTCACGGCCTGATGGGCGCGCTTGGCGTCGGCGATGGGGGCTTGCGCCTGCTCGACGGCGTGCTCGGCGGCTGCGAGCGAGTGCTCAAGATCGGCGGTGATGCGCGGGACATCTTCCTCGGCTTTGCGCAGGGCATCAGCCGTGTCGGAGATCTGCATCGAAAGCTCGCTGGTGCGCACCGTATAGTTGGCGGGATTTGCCGAGGGATTGCGCTGCAGCTCGGCATACTCACGGCGCAACGTTTCGAGTTGAGCACGCGTGGCGTCGACGGTTTGCTGCGCTGCGGCAACGCCGGCGTCGCGCTCGGCCTGTACCTTGTCGCGGATGCGCTTGGAATCTTCGAGACGTCGTACGAGGCGGTTACCGGTCTCGCGCGAGCTGGCTTCGAGCGCTTCGACGGCATCGAGTGCGGCTTTGAGACGCCGCTCGGTGGCGTCGTCCTCTTCTTTTATTTGTTCGAGCTGCGCTTTGAGCTCTGTTGTCTTGGCGGCATGGGTATCGCGGCCGATTTCTGCCGCCGCGGCGGCCTTTTGTGCCGTGTCGATAGCGTGGCGCTGGTCGGCGACAATCTGGTCGTAACGCCCTGCGATATCCTGGCGCGTCTCGAGCTCCTCGGTCTGATCGGAAATGCGCTGATCAAGTTCGGCCAGGTGGGCACGAGCGTCCGCGAGCGCCTTCTTTGCGGCGTTCATCTCGCGCATGGCAGAGGCGCCCTGGGCGATAAAAGTGCCTACGGCGTTTGCTGTATTTGAGACGGCGGTTCCCAGATCGCGGCTGGCTGCAGGGGCGTGTGGAGCGGTCGGGTGACCGGCGTCGGCCGTACCCGCATCGGGCGCCTGCGACGTGGCGATATTGCCGGTGCCACCCTCGATCACGGAAAATCCGGCAGTGTGCGGGTCAACTGCATCTGCGCCAATTGTAGGGTGCTCGAGCTGTAAGAACGAAGGTACGGTGCTGCCTTGGTCGGCAACGGGGGTCTCGCCAGGCACGAAGGTCGATGCGGCCTCGGCGGCCTTCTCTTCTTCGGCGTCCACATCGGCGTCGGCCACGGCGTCTTTCATTGCTTTGACGGCATCCATCATGGAGTCCATGACGGCATCGAGCTCTTCTTCCGAAGATACCTCGATGGGGCCTGCCGCCTGTGGCGCGGGGTCCGCGTCGGGCTCGGCGTCGTTCGACTCCGGTTGCTCGCCTTCGTCATGCTCGACAGTATCGCCTGTGTCTGTTGCCTTATCCGCACCGGCGTGCGCATCTTCGGCGGATGCATCGACGGAAGCGGCGACGCAGGTAGGAGTGCTGCAGTCGTCGACGGCGTCTGCGGAATCATCAATATGCTGCTGAGTCTGGGGGTCCAGCTCGTCTGTCATAGGCATGTGCTCCTCATCGTTGATTGTCACCCTATGATAAAGTCTCGCGCCGGCATCCCGCGCGCCGCAGCAAAGTTTCAAAACGTGTTCGATGGCTCGCTTGGATAGCAAAAATTCGGCCGCTCTATTCAGTTTGCGCTTGACATTCCCTTCTCCGAAAGACGTTATGCCGTTCACCTGCCGCGGTCTTTATAATGGTTTGCGTATGAACCGCAACCAAGGAGTTCCAGTTTATGGACCAGAGCCTATTTAAATTCGACCTGATCGCCGAGGATCCGACGACGCATGCGCGTGCCGGCGTGCTGCACACTCCGCACGGCGACATCGAGACGCCGATCTTTATGCCCGTGGGCACCAAGGCAAACGTCAAGGGCATTCCTACCGAGACTGTCAAGCAGCTCGGCGCCCAGATCGTGCTCGCCAATACCTATCACCTGTCCATGCGTCCCGGCGAGGACACCATCGCCGAGTTGGGTGGTCTGCACAAGTTTATGAACTGGCATGGCCCCATCCTCACTGATTCCGGCGGTTTCCAGGTGTTCAGCCACAACGACGCCGTCAAGCTCACCGACGAGGGCGTGCGCTTTATCGTCAACGACTACGACGGCCGCCACGTGTTCTGGACGCCCGAGGACAACATGGAAATCGCCATGAAGCTCGGCTCCGACATCTGCATGCAGCTCGACCAGTGCCCGGGCTATCCCGCCACGCGCGCCTACGTTGAGCGCGCCGTTGAGCTGTCGAGTATGTGGGCCGAGCGCTGCTATAAAGCTCATACCCGCGACGACCAGGCGCTCTTTGGCATCGTTCAGGGTGGCATGCATCTGGACCTGCGCCTGCGTTCGCTGCGCCATCTGGAGGAGTGCGGTGACTTCCCCGGTTACGGCATTGGCGGCTACTCGGTGGGCGAGGACCACGAGACCATGTTTGAGACGCTGGCACCGCTCGCGAGCGAGTACATGCCCAAACATAAGCCGCGCTACCTGATGGGCGTCGGCAACCCGACGACGCTCGTGCGTGGTGTAGGCGTGGGCATCGACATGTTCGACTGCGTGCTGCCGACGCGCACCGGCCGCATGGGGACGGCGTTCTCGAGCGAGGGTCGCCTTAACTTCCGCAATGCCCGCTTTGCGCACGACGACGGCCCCATCGATCCCACCTGCACCTGCCCGGTGTGCACGGGCGGCTACAGCCGTGCGCTCATTCGCCACATGGTCACGCAGAAGGAGATGCTCGGCGGCATTTTGCTTTCGATGCACAACATCTACTACCTGCTCAACCTTATGAAGCGTGCCCGCCAGGCCATTATCGAGGGCCACTACGGTGCGTTCGTGAGCGACTGGATGAACAGCCCCGCGGCAGTGGATTACTAAGAGCTGCGGGTGCGCTTACGGGGGCGCTCGCGCGGTGTCGAGGCTGCGTGCCAATCGACCGTGCGTAACCGGCGCCGGGCATCGCATGCGTCGGCATCGGTTGCACGACCTCTGACCGATGCCTTGCAAGCGTTTGATGCATCTACCATTTTATTATGTATTTCAGATACTAAGATTTATTTTTAGTCGTTGATAGGTCGAGCACTTATTGTGATGTTTAACTAAGCGTTATCCAGTGAATTGATGTTTGTTCAGGTGACAAAAAATGTTTGCCGTTGAAAAATGCCTCTACCCGAAGGCCGACGGGGGAACGATGGACGGCTGGATCATCAACCATCCGGACGCCTACCCCTTCTGGGCCAACAAGTTCCTCCACAAGATGAGCATGGGCTCGCCCCAGACGGCGAGGCAGTACGCCTACAAGCTGTGCAAGTACCTCAACTACCTGCAGGACTGCTGGCACATCGGCTACGCCGACGCGACCGCCAAGCACCTCGCCGGCTTCTTGCGCTTCCTGCAGTTCGGAAACGTCATCCCGTTCGTCGGCGCAGTGGAGGGAAAGAGGTCCGGCTTCACCGTCAGGGGCTACTACACGGTCGTGGCCAGCTTCTACACCTTCCTGCGCTCCCAGGGCAAAGACATCAAGATGGAGGTCGCAGAGGAGCGAAGCGGGGAGAACCCGCACTCCTTCCTCTACGGCCAGTGAATCGTGACCACGTCGCCGCGCTATGTCGCCGAGACGTCCTTCGCCAGCGGAAAGCCTCCTGTGGACTACGAGAAGTGGTACACGGACGAGCAGGTCGACGCAATCCTCAGCAACTTCCGCACCTACCGCGACAAGGCGGTCTTCTCCCTCTCGCTCGACGGCCTTCGCATCGACGAGATCCTCTCCGCCCAGATCGACCTCTACCGCGCAGACGAGGGCACCTTGAAGCTTTTCCGCAGCAAGGGAAGGCGCGAGGGCGAGGGGCGCGTCTGCGTCTTGTCGGAGCGCTCGCGGCGACTGCTGGAGGAGTACCTCTACAACGAGCGCAGCGCCGTCGAGGGGAAGCTGATCGATTCAGGGTCGCTCATACCGACCGAGATCTTCCTCAACCTGCGCGAGCGCGAGGGCAGCTTCGGCAAGCCGATGGCCTACCACAACGCGCTCGAGATCATCAAGCGCGCCGCCAAGCGCGCCGGCCTCGACCCCGCCAAGGTGCGCACCCACTCCGGCAGGAGCACGAAGATGGAGGAGCTCCTCAGGCAGCAGGCCCTCGACCCCGCCTCCCTTACCGACAACCAGATACTCGACATCATGGGCTGGAAGAGCATGGAGTCTGCCGAGCCCTACAAGAACAGGCAGGACAGGGTGACCGCCGTCGAGAACTGGAAGAGGCTCGAAGCAGCCAAGGAACAGAGGCGCGCCGATGATCAGGCAACCTGAGGAGGCGCTCGAGCACATCAGGGACAACTCCGGGGGTGCGAAGCGCAGCAACAACTACACCCATGTCGCAGACACGGCGACGGTGAGCGACTTTGCTGCCTTGGCCGCCTGCGTGGAGTCGCGCACGCCGCTGCCCTCCTGCGAGGGCTTGGAGGAGTCGCTGAAGGGGACATATAGCTATGGGACCCTGTGTCGTCTTGCCCTGACCTCCATGTTCTCGGAGGAGGAGCTGAGCGACTACTTCCTCGACGTGCTCGTCTCCATGCACGAGGACGAGGAAGCCTGGGAAAAGCCCGGCATAAAGAAGCTCTGCAAGGTGATAACCGGGTTGACCTACCAGGTCAGGGACTGCGTTAACCCCCTGATACGTATCTTTGGCGAGACGTACATGGAGCGCTTCTACACCTATCACCGCTTCCCGGTGCAGATCGGGGACCGCGCCGTCGAGGCCGTCAGACGACGTGAACCCCTCGTCGAAATCCGCAGGGAGTTTATCGAGAAGTACTGCAGCCTTTCCCGCAATAACTTCTTGCAGTGGTTTGACAACTGCGTTGTCGAAGAGGTCGGCGAGGAGGAGTTCGCGGCGTATGTGCGCGACATGGCAGAGAAGTATGCCTCGGGGCTGTCCGATCGCAACTACCGACACTTCACCTACCCGCGCCTGACCGCGTACATCTTCGGGTTCTCCTGGCGCCCTGTCGGGAGGTGCCGAAAGCGCAAAGCGAGGGGGCACGGCAAGCGGTGGGACTATCGCAGGCTGCATGAAGTAATCGCTAGGGAGATGTTGCCCTACACGTACGCTGCGTACGCTACGACCTCTAACCGGACCGCCGTATATGAATTCCTAGATCTCAGCGCGGAGGAACGCGCCTATTACGACGAGAAAGCTGTGCGGGTTGACAAGAGCTCCGTCCCTGCTGGACTGCTTGTCGCAGGTGACTCCCAGTTGCCGGCACCGGAACTGCCAGGCGGCGTCAGCTTCGAGGAGCTCCTGGGCGCATACGATGCGTTCTTCGCCGGCAGGTACCTGGCCCCCGACTCTCCGAGGGGGCCGATCTTGCCCCTCCACAGATTCCGTCGCGACTTCAAGGAGCATTTGGAAGACGAGGACGTGAGGAAGTTCGCGGCGTTCAAGAAGGTGCGGCAGACCCCCACCCTCGCAAACGCTTTTGACGAGCACCTGGAGAACAAGATCGCCGGCCTGCGCAGGTTCATGTTCGACGGCAACGCCGACGAGGTGGCCAGCGACAAGTCGGAGGTGTGGTTCTACTTCCCCAAGGGGGAGACGTTCTCAGGCAGGCGGCTCGACTTCTCCGTGCTGGACGGGACGGGTTTGTTCCAGCAGGATGCGAGGGAGTATCTGAGGTTCCTCTACCAGGATGCATGCCAGCGCGCGAGCTCTGACCATCGCGCGTTGGCGCGCATCCCGGCTGCGATGGCCGATCTGCTAACCGTGCTCTCCTTCCTCGTCGGCGAATACGGCATCACCTGCCCAGAGGACGTGGGCGAGCTGCATGTCCTCGCCGCGCTCTCGCATATGAGCAAGGATGGCTATGCACCCGGCACGCTCAAGCATCATCTGACCAGCTGCAGGAGGTTCTTCCGGCACCTCGTCGCTCGCGGGCGCCTTGACACGGACCCGACCGCGAACCTGACGGTCAGGAGCGGCTCTGACTACTCGAGGGCGACCCCGGATATCCCCGAGGACATCCTGGTGTTCCTCGAGGAGCACGTCGACGAGCTTGGGTCGAGCGCCTGCAAGCTGATGCTCAAGCTCGCGATGGAGACCGGGTGGCGCCTCTCCGATATCAAGAGCATCCGCGTCGAGGACATCACGGCCGAGGACCCCGCCAGCGGCATGCCGCAGGTGAGGGCGAGGTCCCCCAAGACCGCGGCATCCAGGATCAAGCGGCGCCTCGGCGACAAGATCTTCGCCGTCATCTCGCCAGAGCTGCACGGCGAGATCGAGGCCTACATCGAGGAGACCTCCGCCCTCAGGGAGATGTACGGGGTCGAGACGCTCTTCTTCTGCATCACCAACGGGGTTAAGACCGAGTTCCCCGCGACGACCTTCAACGGAGCGATCAACAGGCTGCTCGAGCGGTACGGCATGCAGTCGATCGACGAGAGTTACGACACGTTTTGCTCCAGGCAGACGCGCAAGACGGTCGCCGTCGAGCTCATCACGTCGGGTGCCACGCTTACAGACGTGCAAAAGCAGCTCGGCCACGTCGACCACAGAACCACCGAGCGCGTCTACGCCGAGGTGAGGATGAGGAGGCTCGCAGAGCTGAACAGCGAGTTCTTCCAGCAGAAGTTCAACCTCCTGATCGAGAGCGGCAGGCTCGACCTGTACACGGAGGAGGAGCGCCGCTGGCTCTACGTCGACTTCTGCACCAACCGCCGCAACGTGGAGCTGGGCGTGTGCTCCAAACACCCCTCGGAGGGCAGGTGCGCCGACCTCGGCAACATCAGCTGCGCGTCCTGCCCCAAACTGTGCACGGGAAGGGCCTTCCAGGGGCGCTGGGAAGAGCTCTGCGAGGACTCGTCGAGGCTGCTGGCGCAGTTCGAGGCCAAGTACGCGGAGCTGGACATCCCGATGGACGAGTACGAGGGCTACACCGAGTACGCGCAGGAGAGGGCCTTGAACGAGCGCTACAGGGCCGTGCTCGACGCCATTGAGGAGGGAACGCAACATGCCTGACAGCCTGCTCTTCCCCACATCCGGGTCCGCGGCCCTCGAGCCGGTCGTCCTCTCCAACGCCGTGTCCGTCACCGACGAGCAGGCGGCCAGGATGCTCTCAGACTACTGCTCTGCCTCGAGCTTCAGCGACGACGTCTGGCAAGCCGACAAGGTGAAGCCCGACAAGAACGTCAAACCGAGCTCGCGCAACATATATTTCACGGGTATCTCGAACGAACACCTCAAGAAGGAGGCCAAGAGATGGGCGCTGACGAGGCTCGTGAAGGGGCGGGACCCCGCTGCCATCAGCTCAGACATCTGCATGTCCATCAAGCACTGCGCAGACTTCATCCCCGACGATTGCAAGAGCTTCGCAGAAGCCCCGCCGGAGGCGCTCGCCTCCTTCTATGCCTACCTCTTCTCGGGAGAGCGGAAGACCACCCTGAGAAAGCGCCTGCATTACTGGCACGCTCTCGAGGCATTCGCGAGGGAGTCGGGGTTCACCGACATCAGCTCCGCCATGCAGAGGTTCGTGCTGGAGAGGGCCCCCGCCTACGTCAAGAAGGAGGACAAGTACATCCCCGACGAGGTGGCCGGCCAGCTCGACGTCATCTTCATGAAAGACGGCATCCCGCTGGTCTACAGGTGCATCTACTGGATGCTGCGCCTGATCCCCAACCGCGCCACCGAGGTCCTCAGCATGACGGTCAGGTGCCTGAAGCGGCTCGACGCGGACACCTACACCCTGACGATCCCGTCCTTCAAGCAGTCGGGACCCTACGTCCCGAGCGACATCAAGCTGATCGAGGTCAGGTACGAGGGCATGGGGAAGCTCCTCGTCGACCTGGTGGCAGCCCAGAGGGACGAGGTGCTGGCGCACCTCGGCGAGAATGCAAGGTGGCTTTTCACCTCGCGGGCCTACAGGCTCATAAGGGACCCGAAGACGGGGGAGAGATGCTATAGGACTCACGGGTCGGCATTCAAGCCGAAGAACCTTGGAAGCTGCAACCGCTTCTTCTCGCGGCTCTGCAAGTGCAGGGGAATCGTCGACGAGCACGGCGAGCCCTACTCCCCGACGACGCACCAGTTCCGCCACAACGCCGTCAGCGACCGCATGAACTCGGGCCTCTTCCGCGCCATCGACCTGCTGCCGCTCACCGCCCACCACAACACCAAGATGATCGAGCAGAGCTATACCCACACTTCCGTCAAGGACCTGCGCAAGGACGACCCCGTCGTGTTCAGGGGCAGGATCATCAACACAGACGACCCTGCCCGCTTCGACAGGATCCTGTCGAAGCCCTTCGCCAAGAGGGTCCACAGGATCGGCCTGTGCTCGGACGCAAGGGGCTGCAGCGCCGACAGGTCGAGGTGCCTCCGCTGCAGCTACCTCGTCCCCGACGCCGGCGACCTCGACTACTATCAAAGCGAGCTCGACGACTGGCGCAGCAAGCAGGAGAAGGCTCTAAGTTGTGGCAACGATGTCTTCGCGGAGCTCTGCGGTGTTTGGATAGACGCATACAAGACGCTGATCCAGCGCGTGCTGAACGCGATTAGCGGCGAGGACCTGGAGGTCTCTGATGAAGCAGCCCAGTGAGAACATGCAGAGGATGTACGCGGCGAAGAGGGAGAAGACGCTGGCCCTCATCCAGGGAGCCATCGACGAAATCGAAGAGGACCACCGCATCGTCACCAAGAAGGAGCTCATGGCGCTAACGGGGCTGAGCTCGGGGACGTTCAGCCAGCAGCACGTCAAGGAGCTCCTGGCGAAGAACCAGGTCTGCCAGTTCAGGCCGCTCGCAAAGGTAAGCCAGAAAGGGAACCTCGAGCTGAACAAGGACGCCGAGATAACCAGGCTGTCAAGGGAGCTCCAGAGGGCGCAGTCGCGCCTGCAGGACCTCGATATCGCCCTCGACAAGAGCAGGAAGCAATCGAGGAAGCTGAAGGAGGAGAACGCGGAGCTCCAGCGACAGCTCCTGCTGCTCCGAGGCAAGTACCAGCAGCTGCTGGAGTACCTGGAGGTGCTGGGGAGCGACCTCTCGGGCATTCCCCTCGCATGACGCGGCCCCGGCCTCCTAGTCGTCGAGGAGGCCGTCGACAAAACGCTCCGGAGCTTGGCTCACGCGGTCGACGTTGTGGGCATAGACCATCGTGGTCGTCAGGTTCGTGTGCCTTGCGAGCGCCTGGGCCTGCTGCAGGCTGGCGCCCCCCAGCAACGCGAACGTCACCGCGCTGTGCCGGAAGCTGTGGGTCGTGAGCCTCTCGCTCATATGACCCAATCCGCTGTCAAGAGCCACAATGGTCCCGCCGACCGCTTGCAATCGGTTGTTAGCGTCAATCTATTTTTCACCAGTTTCGCTAAACAGGCGCGCCGTTCGCGCAAAGGCGGTTTCACCGGTTGCGCTAACGTATTTTCACCGATTCCGGTCACGGCTTG
>NZ_JBQHTS010000030.1:0-13181 GCF_052065595.1 Collinsella sp. HCP28S3_E12 | reverse complement strand
AGGGTGCGGAGCTGAGGAAACGCGAAGCGTTTTCCAGCGCAGCACGCAAGGAGCGGAGCGACGCAGCGGGGCGCGGCCGCCGGAAGGCGGACGCGGAATCCCTCCGTCCCATATCAACAACGGGCTCTCCGTATCTCAACCGGCACTTGGGGACGTCCCCAAGTGCCGGCTCATCCACCCTCAAAAGACAGACGCCCCAAGCCCGAAAGGACCAAGAGCGCCTTACATCAAGAAATATCAGCCCCGTTCCGAAAAACGAGCCGTCATCTACAAAATGGCGCGTGGCCCCGGCGGGCCGGGCATTAAGTTTGTCGCGAGTTCCGCACGCAAAGAAGGCCACTTAATGTGGCCTTCGTCTTGCGCAGGACTGTAGAGCAGCAAACTTAATGCCCGGCCTGCCGGGGCCACGCGCCCCTAATTGTTCAGCATGCGGTCGAAGCTTCCCGAGTCGCCATCCCGATAGTCGGCGGTCATCAGAATCTCCTGCGGAATGCGACCTCCCTCGCGCAGCACATTGCGGAACTGCACGCGCGTGACCATAGGCAGATCCTTGATCGTCGCCGCCAAATTCTGCGGCACACCCTGATTGGCAGCCGCAGGCTCGCACTCGCCGCCAGCTTTCACGCGACGCTTGTGCTCGGCGAGCATGGCACGATACATGCCGGCATGCAAGCGAATCTCAACCACATTGGCATTGCGGGCCTGCTCGACGATGCGCGCACCCTCTCGATCGATGTCGCCCACGTAGTAGACATAGTTATAGCGATAGCCGATCTCGGCCAGATAATCATCCAGTGCGTGCGAGACGCTCGCCTTGCAGCCACCGCCAAAGATCACGCCACCCACCTTGGTGCCAAAAAGCTTAGCGTGCTTGCGGCCGCGCAGGAGCTTGACGATCTCGTCATAGGTGTCCAGGTTCTCGACCATAATGAACGGCTTGTCGGCGCCCAGCGTAAAGAAGCCCGTAAAGTGCACGGGGCGGTTGGGGGCGACCTTAATCGCCTGCATGCTGATGCCCTTTTCGGTCATACGCCTCATCAGGCGCTCGCCGTGTTTACCGTCAAAGGCCTTCTCATCGTTAAAAATCTGGTAGGCGCGCTGGCGACGCGAAGCGACCGGCGTGTCGGCGCCGCGATTCTGCTCAATCCAAGCCTGGATGGTCGCAATCTCCTCGGCAATCTTGCGGTTGGACATCTCGTTGTGCTGAGTGCGCTGCGAAACCTTTTTGCCGTCCTTGCCCTCAACCTTAACGATTTGAGTCTGTTGCTCCTTAATCTTGGAGAGTGCAGCAGGTGTGGGAACGACCTTGAGCAGCTGCCTGCCCAGGACACGGGCCAGAGCAAACGCCGAAACCTCGCCATGAGCGGGCGGCTCAGGCTGCTGGGAGGCCGCATCGTTTGCAATCGGTTTGGGCTGCGTCTGGGATTTGCACTTGGAATCTGTCCGAGTATTGCGCTCTTGCTTTGGCGCGGACGAACCCTTTTGCGAACGCTCAGGCTTGCCCCCCTTTACTGGCTGGCGCTTGGACTGCTCCGCCGGGATCTCAGTCTTCGCATCCTTGTTTTGCCCCGCTGCCTGCTCGGCCACGGATTCGGCATTTGAGCCACGGCCGCCACGATGACGACGACGGCGAGGCTTGCTCGAAGCGCTCTCCCCCGCTTTCTCGCCCGCAGACTGCTGGCCTCGGGGCTCGACATCGCCCGCAGGCCGCGGCTCAACAGGCTTCTGCTCACGGACCATCGGCTCGGCAGCCTTCTCAGCCTTCTCCGCTGGTGCAGCGGGAGCCTGGTCGGTCTTTTCTTGACGCCTTGCGGGATACGCACGACCCATAAAGCCGCGTCCGGGACGGCATGAACCCGGAGCCTTCTTGACGGGCTCCTCGGGTGCACCAGCAGCCTCGACGGACTCCTGAACGTCGCACACAACACCTCCCTGCTCGGTCTTAAAGTGAGCACCGCGGCGACGCTTGGGCTCCTGGACCTCAGCGGCGCACTGCGGCTCGGTAACAGCCTCATCCTCGACGGGCTCGACATCCGTCGCATCCTTTTGAGCCACAGCGCGACGGAAGCGCTCCTGCTGGGCACGGCGCTGCGCATCGCGCTTGCCGCCCCCGCCAAAACCGCCGCGGCCCGCCTTGGCCGTAAAGGCGCGAACGACGCTCTCGTCAAGCAGCTCATCGGTGTCGACGTTCTCGCGCGGAGCCGTTTCCACCGCAACAGGCGCCTCGACAACGTCCTCGACGGCCTCTTCGGCAGCCTCGGCAGGCTGCTCCTGGACATCGCGAATCTCGGCATTAATGGTATAGAACGCTGGGCGCCCGTTAACGCCGCTGCCCTCGATCTTGGTAACGATCTTTGCCGCGATAAGTTCATCGCGCATCGCCTTGGTGTCACATTCCTTATCGACGGAACGGAAAATCTGTGCCAGCGCGCTCGACTTGATCTTGAGCGCCTTGCGGCAGAGCAGGTCGTAGGCAACCAGCTTGGCACGCTCGGCAGAAAGCGACGTCTGGCTGCTCAGACGCTCAGCCAGGGCATCGACGTTGTTTTGGTTATCGGAATATACCGTCTTGGCCACGGGGCCCCTTTCATATGCACACATATATGTCTATATGGTACAACGCACGCCCCTATCCACGCAAAACATCTGCGAGAACACCCGGGCACACTAGCTTTTGCATGGAAAAAGGCCGAGCCCGCGCAGTTGCGGACCCGGCCTTTCCGAGTCATATAGATGTGACGTTCAATCCCTTAGGTCGATTAGGCCTTGGCGGCCTCGGCGCCTGCGGGAGCCTCGGCAGCAGCAGCGCGACCATACTCGGCCTTGCCCATCTCGGACCACTCGGGCTCCTCGTCGGGCATGGAACCGGCCTCCTTGCCGAAGAACTCCTTGAGGCAGTTGACGGCAACGATGAGGCCCAGGACCATCAGCAGGACGGCAAAGACGAGCTGCAGGCCCTTGGTGGCGGCGACGGAGACGGCGGCCGTGGTGGCGGTAGCCGGGATGGTACCGAAGAAGCCGTAGGCCTGGACGGCGGTCATGCAGCCCATAGCGCTCTGGACCAGCGAGGTAAAGGTGCAGCAGAGCAGGAAGGCGACGGGCACGTAGAGCATCCAGCCCTTGCGACCGGTGCACTTGCAGAACACGGCAAGGGTGATCATGGTCATGCCGCCGAGCAGCTGGTTGGAAGCACCAAAAAGCGGCCAGATGTTGGCATAGCCGCCAAAGGCGAGGGCGAGGCCGGGGAGCAGGGTGACAACCGTGGCGAACCAGGGGTTGCCGAGGACCTTCATGTAACCGGCCTTGGACTCGATGGCCAGGGCGTCGTTGGTCTGGGCAAAGAACTCGGAGAACGAGGTGCGGGCGATGCGGGCGACGGCGTCGAGCGAAGTCAGGGCCAGAGCGGAGACGTTCATGGTCATAAAGACGGTAGCGAGCGTCCCGTCAACGCCGAAGGCCTGCATACCGCGAGAAATGCCAGCAGCGAAGATCTGGAACGGGGTGGAAGCGACGCCGGCGTTGAGGGCGCCGGTACCGGCAGTGTTCATGTCGGAGAACATGATGCCGGCGACGATGATGGCGAGGATGCCGACGAAGGACTCGACGATCATGGCGCCAAAACCGACCTTGACGGCGTCCTGCTCCTTCTCGACCTGCTTGGAAGAGGTGCCCGAAGAAACGAGGCTGTGGAAACCGGAGAGAGCGCCGCAGGCAACGGAGACAAACAGGACCGGGAACATCATGCCCGAGGCATTGCTAAAGCCGGTGAAAACCGGAGCGGTGATGGTGGCCTGGCCGTTAACGCCCAGGACGACGATGCCGAGGACGGCACAGACAATCATGACGATCATCATGATGGAAGTGAGGTAGTCGCGAGGGGTCTTGAGCATCTGGATGGGCATGGCACCGGCAAAGACCAGGTAGACCATGACGACGGCGAACCACTGGAACTTGTCCAGGTAAACCGGGAACTGCATACCGACGGCGAACATGAGGACCATGAGCACCACGCCGGTGACGAACTCGGCAGCGCCGGTGAGGTTGAACTTCTTCTGAGCCCAACCAAAGGCCATGGCGACGAAGGTGAACAGGCTGGAGATGGTGCCAGCGCAGCCAGCGGCATAGGACTTGGTGAAGTCGATGGCACCGGTGGCAGCGCCAGAGGCGTCAACGACCGGGGTGAACATGAACGTCTTGCAGACCATGTCGGTAAAAGCGGCGATGACGATGATGCAGAACAGCCAGCAGAACAGCAGGAACAGGCGACGGCCGGTCTTGCCGATGTACTTCTCGATGAGCTGAGCCAAGGACTTGCCGTTGTTCTTCATCGAAGCGTACAGGGCGCCAAAGTCGTGAACGGCGCCAAAGAAGATGCCGCCGACGAGGACCCAGAGCACGACGGGCAGCCAGCCGAAGGCCATGGCGACGATCGTACCCGTAACAGGGCCAGCACCGCAGATCGAGCTGAACTGATGCGAGAACGCGGTGAAGGCTGAGACGGGCGAGAAGCTCTTGCCGTCCTTCATGCGCTTGGCAGGCGTGAGGGCCTCTTTATCAACGCCCCACTTGTTAGCCAGCCAGCGGCCGTAGCCCAGATAGCCGCAGGCGAGCACCGCCGCGGCCACAACCATGAGCAAAACTCCGTTCATTACATTTCCTCCTCTAAAAAGAACTTCCTAGACATAAAAAATGAGGGCCGTCGGTTGCGCTCGACGGCCCTCATCTTCATCAGCCGCCCGTTATCGTACGGGCTAGCTGTATGTGCTAATCCGCATCAGATAATTACTACGCTGATAATGTTTAGCTGATGCGTGAACATGTCTAAGAAATCCTCTTCAATCATGATGCGAACGATCCGTGCGTGTTCACATCCCCCAGTGGATGAAAAGGAGTATGAAACTTTAGTTGCCTAAAGTCAACGCAAATATGTAATGAATTTTCAACTTTATTTGAATTTCTCGGTATAAAACGTCACTGACCTCGGACTTTACCCCACGACAGTTTTTGCTTGAGAGATGCTCCTCGGGGGCGGGGCGGGCGCCTGCCGCCATATATGAACTTTCCTGCTCGGGCAGTCCTGCTCACGACGGAGGCCACATTAAGTGGCCTCCTGTTCGTGCGGAACTCGCGATAAAGTTCATATATGGCGGCAGGCGCCCGCCCCGCCCCCGAGGAGTTCCCATCCCAAATCTCAACTCTGTTATCATAATTACGATAATATCCTGATAGCTCAGGAGGTAGCTGTGAATATTAGGCCGGTCTCAGATCTTAGAAATCACTACCCGGATGTTGAACGCGAAGTCGAACAGGAGGGTCCGGTTTTTCTAACTAAAAACGGGCGGGGCTCTATGGTCGTCATGAGCTTTGAGCAGTACAAGTCGCTGAGCAATACAATCGAGAGCGCACTTGATGCCGCTGATCGTCAGGCTGCCAGCATGCAACTTCGCTATACACACGACGATGTCTTTGGCTCTGTCAGAAAAATGCTCGACGGCGGTCTCGATGAACAGGCACTATAAGCTCCGCTATCTTCCCCTATTTTGGGAGGACCTCAGCCAAGCAGCGTCATATATCGCCTTTGATCTCAATAACCCCGCTGCAGCAAATAGGCTTGTCGACAATGTTGAAGCAGGCATACTCGAGCATCTCAAGAATCCAACCATGTCACCAACATACCCTTCGACAAGAAGACGGTTGCACCCGTATTACCGCTTCTACGTTGGCAACTACATGGTTTTTTATGTCGTCATCGACGACGTCATGGAAGTCCGCCGACTGCTATATAAAAGCCGAGATATTGAGTCGATTATCAGGTAGGTTTCTTTCAGCTAAAGCACGCCGGAAATTTGACGCTGACCTGTTAACCTTGCCGGACGTTGTCGACGCCGATCCAGCTCAGTAGCTGCATAGATACAGAAAGGTTCCCGACGCTGCCCGGGCGCCAGCGGCCGCATATGAACTTTATCGCGAGTTCCGCACGAACAGGAGGCCACTTAATGTGGCCTCCGTCGTGAGCAGGACTGTAGAGCAGGAAAGTTCATATGCGGCCGCTGGCGCCCGGGCAGCGTCGGAGACCGCACCCATACGACTACAGCGTCATGTTTGGATCGGCGTCGACGTCGAACGGCGAGATTTCACCTCGGTCGAATTTGCGGCGAGCGACCTCCGCAATCATGGCGGCGTTGTCAGTACAGGCCGAGAGAGGCGGCACCGTTACGCGAATCCCCTGACGCCCGAGTTTCTTAATCATCATCTCGCGCAGATGCGGGTTGGCCGAGACGCCGCCGCCGATGCAATACTCCTTGCACCCGGTGGCGTGCAGGGCGTTTTTGGCCTTCTTGTACTGCACGTCAAAGACCGCCGCCTCAAACGAAGCCGCCAGGTCGGGCAGGTGAATCGTGCGCCCAGCCTTGGTCTCCTGCTCAATATAGAGCGTCACCGCCGTCTTGAGGCCCGAAAGCGAGAAGCGGTAGTCTCCCCTGCTGTTAAGCGCACGGGGAAAATCGATCGCGCGGGGATTGCCCGTCTCGGCGAGCTTGGAGATGATGGGACCGCCGGGATAGCCCAGGCCCAGCGCCTTGGCAACCTTGTCGAAGGCTTCGCCCACGGCGTCGTCCAGCGTCTCGCCAAGCACCTCGTAGTCGCCCCATGCCTTTACGTGCACGAGCATGGTGTGCCCACCCGAGACAAGCGTAAAGATAAACGGCGGCTTAAGGTCGGGCTGCGCCAGCAGGTTGGCGAACAGGTGACCCTCCAGATGATTGACGCACACGAGCGGTTTACCGGCAGCATACGCAAAGCCCTTGGCAAAGGCGACGCCCACCACCAGGGCACCCACCAGGCCTGGGCCTTGCGTCACACCCACGGCGGCAAGCTCACTTGGCGCAATCGCTCCACCCTCAAGGCCAAGCGATACCGCGGCATCTTCAAGCGCCGCATCTACGACACTCACAATCACCTCGACATGCTTGCGCGAGGCGATCTCGGGCACCACGCCGCCAAAGCGAGCATGAAAATCAATCTGCGTCGACACCTGGTTGGCCAGCATATTGCCGTCCGCATCGATAATCGCAACAGCCGTCTCGTCGCAAGAGCTCTCGATGGCAAGAACTAGGCGACGGCGCTCGATTTCGGCACGCTCCTCGGCGGTGCGCTCGGGCTCAGGCAGCGGCCAGACGCGCTGCTCGGCAGCCGTTGGCTCGGGCGAGGCATTGTCGAGAGGAAGCACCAGGGGCAGCGACGCCGTCATGACGATGGCATCCTTGCCGACGCCGTAGTAGCCACGGCGACGACCCGCCTCGGTAAAGCCCAAGGCGCTATAGAGCGCAATCGCACCCTCGTTGCCGTCCTCAACCTCAAGCGAAGCAGTGGTGCAGCCGAGCATCTGGGCGTCATAGCTCACGTGCGACAGCAGCTTGCGGGCAATGCCCTCGCGACGATGAGCAGGATCAACCGCGACGTCCATAATCTGAACGTCACCGTCGACGACCATGCCGCCGGCAAGTCCCAGCAGCTGACCGTCGTCGTGCGCCACCCACCAGCTACGCGGCGCGGCAACGCCCTCGCCCAGCTCGGACAGGAACATGCCCGGCGTCCACGCCTCGTGTCCGGCGCCTTCAAAGCAGGCGGCCTCCAATGCGCTCGCGCCCTCGGCATCCGCCGCGCCCATGGGACGGAACTGCAGATGGCGGCCGGCGAGCTCGTCGGCAACACCCGTAATCTCGCTCTGGGCGCTCTCGGCAAGCCCAAGGCGCTTACGCTCATTTTCCTCGGCATCCGAAAGACGCGTGTAGATCGGCAAAACGCGAGCCGGATTACCGTCGCCCGCGGCGTGCGCCATCAGAAGGCCCTCGCCCGAGGGCCACCACAGGTCTCGCTCCACGCAGCGCGCAGTCTCGTCCTCACTCAGCAGCTTGCCATAACGTACGAGACCGTCACCAGTCAGCTTAACCTGGCTCCAGTCCGCGGCCTGGCGCCACTCATCAAGCGCCACGGCGGCTTTGACCACGTGTTCGCGCTCAAACAGACGCTCGGGACCTTCGTCCCCCAGCACGTACAGAGCCGGATACACCTCACCACGCATGGCGTCGGCAAGAACACCAAGCTTGCCGCGCACGCCAGCCTTCCACGCCGTCCAGGCGCAAGCGTCAAGTGTCGACACGCCCAGCAACGGCACGTTAGCACCGCGCGCCAGACCCTTGGCGGTCGAGATGCCAATGCGAACGCCCGTAAACGAACCCGGGCCGCGTCCAACCACATAACAGCCGACATCGCCGCGATTCAGCCCGGCCTGCGCCAACACGTCATCGACGGTATTCACAAGTTCCACGTTGGCATGGCGACGACACAGATGGTCCCCGCTCACCAGCTTCGCCTCGCCCGTCTGCTCATCAATCCAGCTTGCCGCGCAGGCAAGCATGTCGGTCGATGTATCGAGCGCCACTACCAGCGCGTTGTCGTTATGCAAGCTCATCTTGTACAGCCTTATCAATCAAATCGAAAAGCTCCATCGCGCGCTCGCCGTGCGCCTCGAGCGCGATCGTTCGCACGTCGCTATCGTCCTCATCGCGCCTAAGCGTCACCGAGAGATACTCATCCGTCAGCTCGTCCTGAAACTGCTCGCCCCATTCCAACAAGCAAGCGCCCTCATAGCCGAGCACGTCAAAAATGCCCGTATCCTCGAGCTCGTAGGCATGCTCCAAGCGGTACAGATCAAAATGGAACAGCGGAATACGCCCCTGGTCGTGAACGGCCATGAGCGCGAACGTAGGACTCGTGACCATATGCTCATCGCCCAAGCCGCGCGAAACGCCCTTGGTAAAGTGGGTCTTTCCCACGCCCAAGCCGCCGGTCAGTATCAGCACATCGCCATTTTCTAGACACGGTGCGACCAACTCGCCAAAATGCTCCGTATCGGCAGTACGAGCCGTTTTGTAGGTACCTAGCCCCAGGCGCTCCAGGGACATATACGCTCCTTATTATTCCGAGGCGCCCTCTGGCGCGGGGTGTCGCACCAGATAGTCGCCCAGCATCTTAAAGTCTTCCTCCAGCAACTCCTGCCACGCCGGATTGCGCAGCGCCGCCGCGGGATGAAACGTCGGCATCACCACAAAGTGCCCCATCTGATGGAACCTGCCGCGCAGCTTGGTAATGCCAATCTCGGTCTTGAGCACAAAGTGCGTTGCGGGATTGCCGAGCGTCACGATGATATCGGGCCAAATGCTTCGAATCTGCTCGCGCAAAAACGGTGAGCAAGCAAGCACTTCCTCGGGACGCGGATTGCGGTTTCCCGGCGGGCGACATTTAAGCACATTGGCGATATAGACATCTTCACGCTTAAGGCCCGCCAGGGACAGAATGCCGTTGAGGTCTTCACCCGCCGCCCCCACAAAGGGCTCGCCCTGTAAATCCTCGTTACGGCCCGGCGCTTCACCAATAAACATCACGCGAGCGCGGGGGTTTCCCACCCCAAACACGATATTGTGGCGCGATTGGTAAAGCTGGCAAAGGCGGCAATCGCCCAGGACGGCCTCGATCTCCTCGAGTGCAACTTCGCGCGGCGCCTGATGGCTATGGCCGGGGATGTGCATAACGCCCATAGCGGCTCCTACACGTAGACCTTGTCGAGACGCATGCCAAAGCCGCAGGCGACCTCGTAGTTGATCGTGCCGCGCAGGCGCGCCATCTCATCCATGGTAATCTCGGCATCGCCATCGCGACCGATAATTATCATCTCGTCGCCATGTTCGGCCTCGGGAATCTCGTGAGCCGGGTTGGACTGAATGGCAACCATAAACTGATCCATGCAGATATTTCCGACCTGACGCACGCGCTCACCGCGATACAGCACGTCCATACGATTGGAAAGCGTGCGCGAAAGGCCGTCGGCATATCCGATCGGCAGCGTGCAGATCTGAACGCGTGTGCGCGGTACGCGGTAGGTAAAACCGTAGCCTACGCCCTCGCCCATCGCAGGATGCGCCACGCGCGTCACGCGCGCATGAACGCTCATAACGGGATCAAGCTGCATCACGCGGCCGCTCAGCTCGCACGGCTGCATGCCATACAAGCCAACGCCAGCGCGAATCATATCAAAATGCATCGAGGGGTCGAGCATCGAGGACGGCGTGTTGGCACAGTGCACGATGCCGCACTCAAAACCCGCATCCTTAATGGCCTGAACGGCCTCGGTAAAGCGCTGGCACTGCAGCTTGTAGTCCCAACCCGATGGTTCGTCGGCCGTGGCAAAGTGCGTAAATACGCCGTCGCACTGAATACCGCGATGGAAATTAATACCGCGGACAAAGTCGAGCACCTGCGTGTAGTGAACGCCGATGCGGTTCATACCCGTCTCGATGGCAAGATGATACTTGCCCACCTTGCCCGCCGCGACGGCACATTCACCATACGCAAGAGCAAAATCGGACGTATAGACCGAGGGCATGATATCGAACTCGAGCAATGAAGGAATAGCCTCGATGGGAGGCTCGCTTAGAATCAGGATGGGTTTGGTGATTCCGCCCTGGCGCAACTCAATACCCTCGCTGACCGTCGCCACGGCAAACATGTCGGCACCGGCCGAATACATGATCTTGGCGCACTCGACGGCTCCATGACCATAAGCATCGGCTTTAACCACGCAGCACAGGCGCTGACGCGGATCTAGCAAGTTCTTATAGGCCCTCGTATTGCGGCGGAGCGCCCCGCGGTCGATCTCGACCCAGGACCAACGCGTCAAATCGGCTTTATTCATGATTAGTCATCCGACCCTTCGTCCATGATTCCCAGATCATCGAGCGCATCCTTTGCCGCCAATTCCATGGCGGGACCGATCAAGTCGATAAGATCGGTCGCGATAACGCTCTTCTCGCCATACTCCGTCGCCGCAGCAAAGCCGGCATAGCTGTGGAGTGCGACGGCATACGAGTACAGCAGCTCCCAACGGTCCATCTCGTCACGCATGGTCGCAAGCGTTCCTGCAAGGATACCTGCGAGGACATCACCCGAGCCAGCGGTCGCCAACGACGCTGGGCCCGAAAGCGGCAGCAGCACGCGCTCGACGCCGCAAATGGCCGTCGTCGGACCCTTAGCGATAACAACGAGATTATCGGAACCGGCAGCCCAGACAATCTTTTGAGCAGCGGCAATAGCAGTGCCAAGATCATTGACCTCGTCGCCGGCAACGAGACGCGAAAGCTCGCGATAATGCGGCGTCATAACGAGCGGCTGCTCGCGACGGTACATCTCGGGATTACTGTCGATGCCGTCGATTGCAATCTTGGCAAGGCAGTTGAGCGCATCTGCATCTAGGATAAGCGGCACATCGAGCTCAAGCAGGCCCGAAACGACTTGCATCGATCCGGCAGACGTCGTCATGCCAGGCCCACACACAACGCAGCTGTACTTCTTAGCAATCTCGCACACTGTCATACGCGCAGCAGCACCAAAAGATCCACGGGAATCAGACGGAATGGCGAAAACGGGAATCGACGGGAGCGCCATACGAATAAGGTTGGCGCACGCATCGGGCGTCGCAACGGCCACATAACCGGCACCAGCACGAGCGGCAGACTTTGCGGCCATGATGGCGGCACCAGGATATTGTGCCGACCCGGCAACGATGAGCGCAGAGCCGCGCGAATACTTATCGATATTCGTGGGCAGCGGGGCAAAGTAGTCCACCAGATCACCGGGCTCAACGATCTCGGCAGCATGATCGACATCATCGATGACTTCGTCGAGGCGGTCGTACAGACCGCCACACACCAGGTCGCCAGCATACTCCGGACCGTCAGCGCTGTAGAGGCCGATCTTAGGGGCAATCATCGTCACGGTACGCTCGGCACGGATGCAGTCGTCATCCACAACGCCCGTCTCGGCATTCAGGCCCGAGGGAACATCGATAGAAACAACGTAATCGGCGCACTCGTTAACCGTAGGAATCCAAATAGAAAACGGCGCACGAAGGTTGCCGTGAAAACCGGTACCAAAAATAGCATCGACCACGACATCCGCTTTGTTAATGAGAACCTCTAGCTCGTCTCGCGAAGGCCCAACGCACACATGAACGTCGCGACCGGCGGTGCGACGGGCAACGTGACGAGCAAGGGCAGCAGGAATCTCATCCGGCTCAACTGGAGAAACGATATCAACATCAACGCCCTTATGGGTCAGGATATCCGCAGCGACCCAACCGTCACCGCCATTGTTGCCAAAGCCGACCAGCACAAGAACGCGATCAGGGTTGAGCTTTAAAATTTCGTTGGCGGCAAATTCACCTGCCAACTCCATGAGCTCGGCCTTCGAGGTGCCCTCGCGCTCGATGATATCCTCGAGGCGAACGACTTCCTCGGTACTCAAAACCGGTTTCATCTATGCTCCTTGCGTATCTTGCGGATCATCGATCAAATGCTCCGACAAAGCAGATTGTTGCAGCTGTTCAAGCTCATCCAATACAGAACGAGCCTCTTTAAATGTCTGGGCAACGCGCTCCTTGGTGCTCATTTTTTCTTCCTTAGGCTTAGGTCGAGCATCCTCGGTGATCGCAATGGCATTAGCGACAGCCAAGTCACCCGTAAGGGTAATAGAAAGAGCAACCTCGACAACACCCAAATCCTGGGCGATTTCGAGAGCGCGACCAGAAAGCAGAGCCTTTGGCTTGCCGAGCCTATCGCGTGTTACGGAAACGTCCTTACGTCCAACGCCCTGACTAAACCCCGTTCCAAGTGCCTTAAGTACCGCTTCGCGAGAGGCAAAGCGGCTGGCATAATGAGCGGCAGGGCGAGACGACGCATCGCAATACGCACGCTCTTCATCGGTAAACACGCGCCGGGCAAACGACGGAGTCTTCTCAAGAATTGATTTCATTCGGGAAATCTCGACGATATCAACGCCGATACCAGCTTCAGCCATGTTCACCTCCATGCTACACAGACTACGATATTGTAGCCCGTTCAAAGAAGATGCGACAAACGAGGGTTATAAAACACAGCTACTATGTGAGACAAATTGCCTGAGAAACGAAAAAGGGGGAGGCCGCGAGGCCTCCCCTTCTTCAGTCTGGATGACGGCTCGGTGCCGTCCACCGGTCAGCGGCGCCCTGGCCTCCCACGGGCTGGCCCCGCAGTACTCTCGGCGCGATGGGGCTTAGCTTCCGGGTTCGGAACGGGACCGGGCGTGCC
>NZ_JBQHTS010000029.1:0-17239 GCF_052065595.1 Collinsella sp. HCP28S3_E12 | reverse complement strand
AAGCCGTGACCGGAATCGGTGAAAATACGTTAGCGCAACCGGTGAAACCGCCTTTGCGCGAACGGCGCGCCTGTTTAGCGAAACTGGTGAAAAATAGATTGACGCTAACAGAGGCCGGCTCCTGGCAGCTCAGGCGCCGCGTGGGCAGGATCGTGTCGCAGGTGTTCCGCGGGCGCGACGCCGCCACCGTGACGGCCATGTACCACGCGGCGTGCGACATGCTGGCGGGGTGCTGCCCCAGGGCGGCGGCGGTGCTGGAGGAGGCCGAGCCCGACGCGCCGGCCTACCTCGACTTCCCGCCGACCCACTGGAAGCGCCTGCGCACCAACAACGTGCAGGAGAGGACCAACCGGGAGATAAAGCGCAGGTCGCGCGTCGTGCAGGTGTTCCCCTCCACGGGCTCGCTGGTGCGGCTCGCGGGCGCGGTCATGTGCGAGCAGGACGAGATATGGCAGGAGTCCAGGTACTTCTCGGAGGCGAGGATGAACGAGCTCTACGACGACGGTCGCACCCGGGGGATCGACGGTCCCGTCGAGTGGGCGCGGCTGGAGGCGGAGGCCAGGAAGATGCTCGAGTCCGGCCTCGAGCTTGCGGACAGGGTCGAGGCGGCATAGGATATCAACCGTATTCCAGATTCTGGGACGCCGGGCCGACTCGCTTCGGATCGGGCGCTACACCAACTTTCTCGACACTACCGCCTTATCCCCTCCGAGTTGCGGTGAAATAAGGACTGAATAGGCCTTTTAACGGCTAAAACACTCCCTATTTCACCGCAACTCAGGGGGGGGATTGCATTACTGGTAGCGCAGGCACTCCACGGGGTCGAGTTTTGCGGCCCGGCGGGCGGGGTAGAAGCCAAAGATTACGCCGATGCCGACGGAGACCGCAAAGGCCAGCAGCACCGTGGCGATCGAAAAACTCGGCGTTATGGTACCGCTGGCACCGAGTTCGCCAAGCACGCCGGAACCCGAGGCGAACATCGCTAGGCCCCAGGCAAGCAGGTAGCCAATCAGGACACCTAGCAGACCGCCGGTGATGCACAGCGCCGAAGACTCGGCCAAAAACTGTGCGGTGATATCGCGACGGCTGGCACCCAAGGCTCGACGAATACCGATCTCGCGGATGCGTTCGGTCACATTGGTGAGCATCATGTTCATGATGCCGATACCGCCCACGAGCAGCGAAATGCTGGCAACGGCGCCCATGATGAGCGAAAACGCGCCCATAAAGGAGTTGAGGGCGTCGATGGCGCTTTTCATTGAGGTCGCCGACACGCTGTCATATTCGTCGTCATCCGCGATGTCCTTCATGCTGCGCACCTTGGATTCAATCATCTTGCACAGCTCATCCATGTCCGTACCCTCGGCGGCGAGCGCCGTTACGCTGGGAAAAGACGGGTTCTCGTCGCCAAAGAGGCCCGAGATGGTCTCGCGCGGCATGTAGAGCGTGAGTGAGCCCATGGAGTCGCTGCCGCCGTCGATAACGCCGATAATCTGCACCTCGCCGTTCGACACCTTGATGGTCTTGCCGAGCGCGTCCTGTTCGTTGCCGTACAGCTGGTCCGCGCCGCCGCGGCTGATGAGCGCCACGCGTGCGCCAGATTGGGACTCAGCCTGGGTATAGGTGCGCCCCGCGACGAGCTTGCTGGCTCCCACTGCGTCGAGCATGTCGCTATCGACGCCCTGCGCCATGACGTTATAGCTTTTGTCACCGGCCTTGTACTCGGTATAGGCACTGTCCACGATACCGATCTGCTCGATCTGCGGCACCATCTTGCGAAGCTTCTCAACGTCCGACTCGGTGAGCTCTTGCGACGAATAAATCTGCACCATACGCGCGGCGTTGAGGCCCAGGCTGTTGACCAGGCTGTTTTGGATACCGCCGATAAGCGAGGTCATGGCAATGACGGAGGCGATGCCAATAACAATGCCCAGGATGGTGAGTAGGCTGCGTCCCTTGTTGGCCTCGAGGGAGTGAAGGGCTTCTTGGATAAGGTCGCACGTGCTCATGCCTTCACTCCTTTCGTCGGATTGGCGTGTGCGGAAATCATGGGCAGGTTATCAATGGCGCCGTGCAGGGTCTGCGGTGCGTGCGCGATGTACGCGCCGTCGTGGATTCGGCCGTCGCGAATGGTTACGGCACGGTCGGCCTCGGCGGCGATACCGGGATCATGCGTGATGAGCACAATGGTCTTGCCACGTTCCTGGAGTTTGTGGAAGGTCTCCATCACGAGCGATCCGGTGGCGGAGTCCAGGTTTCCCGTCGGCTCGTCCGCCAGGATGATGGGCGGGTCGTTGACGAGGGCGCGCGCGATGGCAACCCTCTGCATCTGTCCGCCTGAGAGCTCGGAGATGCGGTGGTCCCAGTGGTCGACCGGCAGCGTGACGGCTTGCAGCGCATGAACGGCGCGCATCTCACGCTGAGCCCGCGGCACGTTGGTGTACGACAGCGGCAGCATGACGTTTTCGATGACCGATAGGCGCGGCAGCAGGTTAAAGCTCTGAAAGACAAAGCCGATGCTCAGGGCGCGGACTTCGGTGAGCTCGTCATCGTCGAGCTCCGCCACGTTGAGGCCCTGCAGGTAATAATCGCCTGCCGTTGGCTTGTCCAGGCAGCCCAGGATGTTCATGAGCGTTGACTTGCCCGAGCCAGAAGGGCCGGTAATGGCCACGAATTCGCCGGGATTCACTGCCAGGCTCACGTTATGCAGGATATGGGCGCAGCCGGCCTCGCTCTCAAAAATGCGATGCACGTTGCGGATGTTGATGACGGGACGCATTACAAGCCCTCGTCGGCAGACATGCTGCCAGAGTCGTCGCCGTCGGCCGTCATGCCTGCGCCGGTGTCCACGATGAGGGTGTCGCCGTCGCGCAGCTTGGTAACCGGTACGTCTGCGTTGATCTCATTGCCCTGGTCGTCGCGCTTGACCTGCGTCTTGCCGACCACGGCGTCGTTTTCGTTTTGCGTCACAATGGTCACCTTCACGCGGCGCATCTCCTTGCCTTCACCGTCGGTTGCCACGTTGACGTAATAGTGCTCGCCATCCTCGGTCATGAGCGCCATGGTCGGCACCATCACCACATCGTCGAGCTGCTCGGTTACCACCGAGACCTCGGCGGTCATGCCCGGCTTGAGGCGCGCGTCGGGCGCGTCAATCAAAATATCGACGTTATAGGTCACGCTACCGCCGCCACCGTAGGTGGAGTCGGAGTTTGCCACCGAAGCGATTGTCGTGACCGTTCCCTGGCTCACGATATCGGGAAAGGCCGGATAGGTAACGTTGGCGCTCTGGCCCACTGCGATCTTGGCGATATCCTTTTCGCCCACCTGAACGGTGACCTTCATCTTGGAGAGGTCAGCGATCTGCATGCACTGCTTGCCGCCGGTCGTATCGCCTTCGCCCATAATCATGCCGCCCGTCACCGTGGCGCCGACCTTGGCGTTGAGCTCGACGATGCTGCCCGAGCTGGGCGCGGTCACAGTGCGCTCGGCGGCTTTGGCGTTGGCCTGGTCCAGGGTCGCCTGGGCCGAGGCCAGGTTACGTTGGGCGCTCGAGATGGCGCTCGTGTCGGCACTCGTGCCGGTGCTACCGCTGGCGCCACTTGCGCCTGCCGCATCTGTGTCAGTCGCCGGAGCGGCTTGGGCGGCAGCTACCGCTTTCTGCGCGTTGGCGAGGTCTTCCTGTGCCGCCGCCACCGCGCGCTGCGCCTCGGCAACGTTGCGATCGAGCTCGTCATTTTTAATGGTCATGAGCACATCGCCCTCGTTAACGGACTGGCCGGCTGATACGTTGATCGATGCCACCGTGCCGTCGACAGAAGGGGAGACCACCGAAGCCGAGATAGGCTTGAGCTGGCCTTTAGCCTCGACGGTGGTCGTAAATGTACCCTCGGTGACCATGTCGGTCACCGGCCCGTTGGTACCTGCGGGCCGTGCGTTAATGACGAAGGTTACGACAACGGCGATGAGCACAATGGCGGCCACGACGCCGGCCGCAATGCCGCGTCGGATGAGCTTTTTGCGCCGACGCTCGGCACGCTTCGCCTTGAGCTTGGCGTAGGCCTCTTCGTCAGAAATCTCGGTTGCATCGCTTGTGCTGCCGTTTTGCTGTGTGGCGCGCATGTTTGTTATGAGGGGAAGCGTTTCGGTGGCACCCTCGGGCGCTCGCTCGGTATCATTCGGTCCCGGGGTGATGGTGGGGACATTCGACATGGCGTCTCCTTTATAGAAAGTTCTTCGATAAGTATATGCGCCCGTCGCGAGAAGCGGGCGCATATGGCGGATTCTTTCGGAACTGTTAGATTGGAGCGTCAGTTCCCCGTTGTGCGAAGGCGTGTTTCCCTACGAGTGCACGACCACGCATAGGCCTACGTTGATGCAATCGTGGAGTGCCTTGGCATCGGCCAGACGCAAGTTGATGCAACCGTGGCTGCCGCACCATTTGTACGAATTTGGGTCGTCAAAGCTCTGATCGTTTTGCCATGTTGCATCATGGAAACCAACCATGTTGCCTTCAAACGGCATCCAATATGACACGGGGCTTTCGTATTTTGGTTTTCCGGTCTTTGGGTCTTTGGCACCGATGAGCTTGCTTGCGCCGTCATTGCTATTGATCTGCCAAACGCCCTCGGGGGTGGCATCCTCTCCCGGTTTGCCCGAGATAAAGTTGGCCTCCCAAACGATATTACCGTTCTCGTCATAGTAGCGCGCGTGCTGCTCGGACAGGTCGACGTCGATATACGCCTTCCAGTCGGGCTCTCCCTTTGCGGTATAGGTGTCGGCCTTCTGGGAGTACTTAATCTCGATTTCGCCGGTCTGCTTGTTGTTAATGGCGTCCTCGACCTGCTTGGCGAGCGCGTCGCTATCGACGGACCAGCCAAAGTCACCGCCCTCGACGGCACATTCTTTGCCGTCGGCACGCGTCCACCAGCGGGTGGTGCCCACAGTATTAAAGCCGTTGGCGAGCTCGGCTGCCCAGCTACCGATCTGCGACGTATCGAGTGTGGGGTTGGCCGGATCGGCAAAGCTGATCCACTGCAACACGGAGCTGCCGTCGACCTTGCCGGCATCCTCGCCGTTGAGCTTGAGGGTCACGTTGACGCCCAAGAAGTTGTTGGCGGCATCGCATGCGGCCTGAATCTGATCATTGGTCAGCGTTTCATTGAGCGGCTCATAGGCATCGTTGCCGAGCTTGGAAAGATCTACGGTCTCGGCCAGCGAGGCAAGCTCGAGCTCGGCATACTTAATGACATGCTCGCGGTTGAGTTTTTCGTTGGAGCGCGCCTTCTCGACGGTAAACTTGCCGGCTTGCTCGTCATAGGAGCTATTGGCCTCGAACGTACCCGAACGGCCCTCGTTAAACTCGTCAATTGCGGCGCCCAGATCCTCCTCAAACTTCTTTTGGTCAAAGGTGTCAGAGAGCATGGACAGGTCGACGTCTTGTTCAAGATCGACTTCGTTGGAGGTAGCGGTTGTTTTGGTCTTGCCGCTTAAGGATTCCACAAGGCGGACCGGCCATATAAAGGCTTCGTTGCGGCTGATGATTTCTTTTGCGGCAGCTTCGCCGTCGACGATGGGTTCATCGGACTCGGGCTGATAGCTCCAGTTAAAGTCATCGCCTGTCACCGTGAGCTTATAGTGCTTCCATGCCGAGTTGACCTTGGTGGCAGCAGACGAAGCGTTGGAGAACGAGACGTCGACGCCGGCAATGGTGGTGTTGGGGTAGGCTACCTGCGAAAATGCGACAACGCCAACAATGTAAACGACAACAATGAGGCCCAGAGCAACGAAAAGGGTCATTTTGGCCCCGGATTTTTTCCCGTTGGCGTGGTTCTCTGACCCACGGGGGCCCTTGTGATGGTTTTGCGTGTGTGAAGGCGCGTGCTTAGTCGCTTTATTGCTCTGACGCTGCTGATACGCATGAGGGTTCTGGCGCTGTGAGGTGTTTCCCGAACCATGCTTTGTGCTACGCGTTGGTGTAATGGGGCGCGGCGACTGGACGCCGTCGGTAGGCCTAGAAGGCTGTTTAGGATCGGGAATCAGTTGGGTGCGGTCGTTTTGCGACATCGTATGCATATCCTTCGAATTTCGCCTTGCGGCTCATCGTGTTTTTACTGGGCTTGCATTATAGCGATTACCTAGTTGTTTGTGGTATTGAAACGGTGGCATTGGCAAGAGGTTGGACATTTGTCCCACCTCTTGTTTTGGACTGCTCTTTATCCGCACACGCCGCATTTAGCGCAAGCCGAAAGTGCTGCGGGAGCTTGTGCGATGCCGCCCTTGGCCGTCTCTCGTAGCGTAGCCGGCAACGCGTGGCCCACCGAGAGCATGACGTGTGCCATCTGGTCAAACGGCACCAGGCTCTTAATGCCGGCAAGGGCGAGCTGCGCCGAGCTAAATGCGGCCGCCACGCCGATCGCGTTACGGTTTTGGCATGGCACTTCGACAAGGCCGCCCACGGGATCGCATACAAGACCAAGCAGATTGCTCAGTGCGATAGAGCTAGCGTCGAGTGCCTGCTCGGGTGTGCCGCCCAGCATCTGGACTAGCGCGGCAGCGGCCATGGCGGCGGCGCTGCCCACCTCAGCCTGACATCCGCCTTCGGCACCGGCGACGCAGGCACTTGTGGTGAGGTTGAGACCAATCGCGGCAGAGCAGTAGAGTGCGTCCATGACCTGTTCGTCATCGAGCTGTAGATGGTCGGCGAGCGCCAACACGCAGCCGGGCACGACGCCCGCAGAGCCGGCCGTGGGGGCGGCGACGATGACGCCCATGGTGGCAGAGCGCTCAAGCACAGCCATGGCGCGGGCTACGGCTTCGGTTTGGACGGCGCCCATCAGGTTTGTGCTCAGATCGTTGCGGCGTGTGGCGTCGACGAGTTTTGCCTCGCCGCCGATAAGCCCGCCGAGCGAGCGCTGCGGTGCGGCGATGGGCGCCGTTGTCTCCTCGCGCATGACCTCAAGTACGCGGCGCATGGCGGCGACGGCGTGCTGCTCGCCGGTCAGGCGGGCTTCGCGTACGGCCATGACGGCGCCAATGTTGAGGCCCAGTTCGGCGCAGGCGTCGAGGAGCTGTTCGCCATCGTCGAAGATTTCCTTGGCGGAAACTCCGGGGGAGAGCGATGAGGCCGAGCCGGGAAGCTCAATGAAGGTGGCGTAATCGACATGGTCGAGCATGCGTAGCATAGGAACGACGATATCATCGGGGGTGCCGTCGGTCTCAAATACGGAATAAGCTTGGCCGCCTACCTCGGTGCGGTAGGTGCGGCAGAAGGCAATGTTTACGTGTGCGTAGGCGAGCTGGTTCGTGAGCGCGGCGAGAACGCCGGGGACGTCCTGGTGCGCCACAAACAGGGTGGAATACATGCCCGAGATATCGACGCCGACGCCGTTGATGCGGCTGATGCGCATCTTGCCGCCGCCAAGGCTCTCGCCGCGGACCTGCGCCGTGGCGCCCGTGTCATCGACCATGTCGATGTCGACGGTGTTGGGATGGATGGAGGCGTCGTCGCCCTTAATGTCAAAGTGATAGCTGAGGCCCCGCTCGCGCGCGAGGTCAAAGGCCTGCTTGATGTTTTCGTCGTCGGTGTCGAGGCCCAAGATGCCCGCGACGAGTGCGCGGTCGGTGCCATGGCCGCGGTAGGTGTGGGCAAAGGAGTTCCACAGGCCAAAGGTGACCTTGGTGATTCGGCCTTCCAGCAGGCTGGCAGCAACCTGGGCACAACGCAGGGCGCCGGCGGTGTGCGACGAGCTGGGGCCGACCATGATGGGGCCCAAGATCTCGAATGCCGAGGTCGTAGCTAGTGTTTGCGGCTTGCCTGCCATGGCTGCTCCTTTTCTATCCTGTCGTCCCGAGGGGCGGGGCACACGCTGTCCCGCCGTTCCGAGGGCTTTAGTATTTGGTCGCTTGCTCGGACAGTCCTGCTCGCACGGAGAGCACATTAAGTGCTCTCCGGCTCGTGCGGAACTCGCGATCGACCAAATACTAAAGTCCTCGGAACTTAGGATACATGGTAGAGGCGCGCGTGCTTCAAAATTCATCGGTTGGTGACCTATTCGGTGTCCGATGTCGATACATCTTCACCACCGTTCAAATAAAAAAAAGAGGTACCGGTTGTTCCGGTACCTCTTTTTGGTGCGTTTTTATTTGGCTGTGGCTTTTCTCGTTAGCTTACAGGCCGCAGGCTGCTTTGAGTTCGTCGATGCGGTCCGTTTTCTCCCAGGTAAAGTCGGCGTCTTCGCGGCCAAAGTGACCGTAGGCTGCCGTCTTTTCATAGATGGGGCGACGCAGGTCCAGGTCGCGGATGATTGCGCCCGGGCGCAGGTCAAAGGTCTTCTCCACGGCCTCGACGATCTTGTCCTCGGCAATATGCGCGGTGCCAAAAGTGTCGACCATGATCGACAGCGGCTTGGACACGCCGATGGCGTAGGCCAGCTCGACCTCGCAGCGATCGGCCAGGCCGGCGGCGACTACGTTCTTGGCGACCCAGCGAGCGGCGTACGCGGCAGAGCGGTCGACCTTGGTGCAGTCCTTGCCGCTAAAGGCGCCGCCGCCGTGACGGCCGTAGCCGCCGTAGGTGTCGACGATGATCTTGCGGCCGGTCAGGCCCGTGTCGCCCATGGGGCCGCCCACGACAAAGCGTCCGGTGGGGTTCACATAGATATCGGCGCCATCCCACGGCATGTTCTCGGCATCCATGACGGGTGCGATGACATGCTCGATGAGGTCGGCCTTGATCTTGCCCATGTCCTCAACTTCGGCAGCGTGCTGCGTGGAGATGACGATGGTTGTGACCTCCACGGGCTTTCCGTCCTCGTAGCGCACGGTGACCTGGGTCTTGCCGTCGGGGCGCAGATAGGGCAGGGTGCCGTCGTGGCGCACGGCGGACAGGCGTTCCGCCAGGCGGCTTGCCAGGTAGTGCGGCATGGGCATGAGGGTCTTGGTCTCGTTGGAGGCATAGCCAAACATCATGCCCTGGTCGCCGGCACCGATCAGGTCGATCGGGTCGGTGGTGGCGCCGGTCTGGGTCTCAAATGACTCGTCGACGCCCTGGGCGATATCGGGGGACTGCTCGTGGATGAGGCTCATGACGCCGCAGGTATCGCAGTCAAAGCCAAACTTGGCGCGGTTGTAGCCGATGCGGCGGATGACGCCACGGGCGATTTCCTGCACGTCGACGTATGCCTGGGTGCGAATCTCTCCGGCGACGATGACGGTGCCGGTGGTCACGAGGGTCTCGCAGGCGCAGCGGACGTTTTCCACATTGGCGGGCACGCCGTTGGGCGCAATATAGCCCTGCTCCTGCAGCTCTATTTCTTTGGCGAGGATTGCGTCGAGGACGGCATCGCTGATCTGGTCGGCGATCTTATCGGGATGGCCTTCGGTCACCGACTCCGACGTAAACACAAAAGACCCCTGCTGGGGCGGGATGGAACGAAGCTCTTCTGACATGATTGTCCTTTCGAATAACGTGTCCCAGCGACCGTTACCATTCCGCTGGGCTCTGTATGCAGGGGCACATCATAGCGCGTAAATCCAACATTCACACCCTTTCCGCACCTACTCATGAGGTAGCTAATTTGGGACGGGGCTTTTTTAGCTACCCCGGCTGATTGTTTGCTGGTTTAGCCGATAGCCTGCCGGGGCAGCTAAAAAAGCCCCGTCCCAAATTAGCTACCCGGGTTCGATGACTGGGTCGGTGCCCTTTGTGCGGAGGTGGGCATTGTTGCTTTATACTGGTACGGTTAGACATCCATCCTGCAATCGAGGAGATTTCCATGGCATCAGACGTTCGCGTCCGCTTTGCACCCTCACCGACGGGCAAGCTGCACATCGGCGGCGCCCGCACCGCTATCTATAACTGGGCTTTTGCCCGCGCAAACGGCGGCACGTTCATCCTGCGCATCGACGACACCGATCCCACCCGCTCTACCGACGAGAACACGCAGATCATTCTGCGCGCTATGCGTTGGCTGGGCTTGGACTGGGACGAGGGCCCCGAGGTTGGCGGTAACTTTGGCCCCTATGCCCAGACCGAGCGCCTGGACCTGTACAAGCAGGCCGCCCAGAAGCTCTGGGACGAGGGCAAGGCCTATCCCTGCTTCTGCACCAAGGAGCAGCTCGAGGCCGACCGTAAGGCCGCCCAGGAGCGTAAAGACCCCTTCCAGGGCTATCAGCGCCGCTGTCGTGATCTCGATTCCGAGGAGGCACGCCGCCGCATCGAGGCCGGCGAGCCCTACGTCCTTCGCATCAAGGTGCCCGAGGACCGCGGCGATGTCGTCATCCACGACGCCGTCCACGGCGAGGTGACCTTCGACGCCAAGGAGCTCGACGACTTCGTCATCTTCCGCTCCGATGGCACGCCCACGTATAACTTCGCGACCGTCGTCGACGACGCCATGATGAAGATCACCCATGTCATCCGCGGCGACGACCATCTGTCCAACACCCCGCGCCAGGTCATGGTTTACGAGGCCCTCGGCGCGCCCGTTCCTACGTTCGCCCACATCTCCATGATCTTGGGTGCAGACGGCAAAAAGCTCTCCAAACGCCACGGCGCCACCTCGGTGGAGGAGTACCGCGACGCCGGCTACCTGTCCGACGCGTTCGTTAACTACCTGGCGCTGCTCGGCTGGTCGCTCGACGGCGAGACCACGATCATCCCGCGCGATGTCCTGGCCAGTAAGTTCTCGCTCGACCGCATTTCTAAGAACCCCGCGACCTTCGACCCCAAAAAGCTCGACTGGGTCAATGCCGAGTACATCAACAACATGTCCGACGCCCAGTTTGCCGACGAGATCATGGTCCCCGAGCTGCACGAGGCCGGTATGATCGAGGGTAACATCGAGTACGGCGAGGACTGGATTGACGCACTTGCCGCCATCGTCAAGCCGCGCACCAAGATGCCGGCCGACGCCGTGACCGTCGCCGCTCCCATCTTTGCCACGGCCGAGACGCTCGAGTATGACGAGAAGTCTGTCAACAAGGGTTTGGCCAAGGAAGGCATGGGCGCCATTCTGGATGCCGCCAAGGTCGCGCTCGAGGGCGTGGATGAGTGGACTGCTGCCAACATCGACGCCGCGCTTGAGCCGCTGCCCGAGCAGATGGACCTCAAGAAGCGCGTGGTGTTCCAAGCTGTGCGCGTCGCCGTCTGCGGTAACATGGTGAGCCCCCCGCTGGGCGAGACCATGGCGCTCGTCGGCCGCGACGACTGCTTGGCGCGCATCGACCGCGCCCGTACGATGGCGCTGTAGCAGCTGCGCAAACGCATGTATCCGAGCCCCGTTCACCTGAGCGGGGCTCTTGTTTCTAAAGACGTATGGGATGGGAGGTACAGAGACCATGGCCGAGCAACTTTCGCTGTTTGGTTCGCCGGAACCGGATGAAGCTCCGAAGTCCGCGGTTCCTGGCGCCGCCCCGGCGCAGCCCGAGCTCGCACCCGAACCCGTCTCCGCCTACGCGAGCGTGGTTCTCGACATCCCGACCCGTGCGCTCTCCGAGCCATTCGACTACGGCATCCCGCAGTCCCTTGCCAACGATGCCCAGATCGGGTCCACGGTCCTGGTCCACTTTGGCAACCGTGCGGCCGCGGGCTATATCGTCGATATCGCGCCCGAGCTGGGCGACCTGCAAGGCAACGACGCCCTCGACCCCTTGCGCATCAAGCCCATCGAGGCCATCCTCAGCAAGCCGCTCTTTACCGCCGAGGCTGCACGCATTGCGCGCTGGATGAGCCACGAGTACGTCGCGACGCTTTCCGAGTGCCTGCGTCTGTTCTTGCCTCCGGGCGGCAGTCCGCGTGTCGTGAAGGGCGATGACGGCGTGTGGACCGTTGAGCGCCCCGCCGTAAAACCCATCCAAAACCGTTGGGTCATGCTCACGCCCGAGGGTTTCGACTACACGCCGCCCAAGACTGCGGTCCGTCAGCGTCAGCTCATCGACGCACTCCAATGTGGCCCGGTCACGACGCGCGACCTCAACCTGCTCTACAACAGCATGTCGGCGACTATTAAAGCGCTCGAAAAACGCGGCGTCGTGGTGGTGGAGGAGCGCCGCGCCTGGCGTGGGTGTAGCGAGCAGACCACGTTGTCCTCGGCAAGCGGCAAGGCGCCGGTCTCTCTCACCAACGGCCAGCAGCAGGCGCTCGCGCAGATTGAACGCGCCCGCCTTGATGCCCATGGCGACGTGGTCCTTGTCGATGGCGTCACCGGTTCCGGCAAAACCGAGGTTTACCTCTCGGCGATTGAGCGCGTGCTGGCGGCCGGCCGTTCGGCCTGCGTGCTCGTGCCCGAGATCTCGCTGACGGCCCAGACCGTCGGCCGCTTTCGCTCGCGCTTTGGAGAGACGGTCGCGGTCTTCCACTCGCGACTTTCGGCCGGCGAGCGTCTGGACCAGTGGGATATGGTTGCCAGCGGTGCCGCGCGCGTGGTCGTGGGCGCCCGCTCGGCGCTCTTTTGCTCGCTCAGCGATCTTGGCCTCATCATCATCGACGAGGAGCACGAGACCAGCTACAAGCAGGGCTCCAGCCCGCGCTACCATGCGCGCGAGGTGGCTGCCGAGATGGCGCGCCGCTATCGGTGCCCGCTCGTGTTGGGCTCCGCCACGCCCTCGGCCGAGGCCCTCGACCGCTGTCGCCGCGGTATGTACAACGGTGCCACCTGGACGCGTGTCGAGATGCCCGAGCGCCCGGGACACGCCGTGCTGCCCACGGTCCGCATTGCCGACTTACGCCGCGAGTTCGCGCACGGCAGCCGCTCCATGTTCTCTAAACCGCTGATGGAGGGCCTGGAGCGTGTGGTCGAGCGCCGCGAGAAGGCCGTACTGCTGCACAACCGCCGCGGTTTTGCGCCGTTTTTGATGTGCCGTGAGTGCGGCTGCGTCCCCACCTGCAACCACTGTTCTACCGCGCTCACGTACCACGAGCGCACGCACACGCTGCAATGCCACACCTGCGGATCGTCCTGGCGCGTGCAGCCCTATCCGGCGCCCACGAGTCGTTGTCCCAAGTGCGGCAGCCGCTACCTGGCAAAAATGGGGCTGGGTACGCAGCAGATCGAGGACGCCCTACACCAGATGCTGCCCGACGACGTCGCCATCATTCGTATGGACGCCGATTCCACACGCGGCAAGGATGCGCACAAAAAACTACTCGAGCAGTTCGATGCCGCCGATTGCGCGGTGCTGCTGGGTACCCAGATGATTGCCAAGGGCCTCGATTTTCCCGAGGTCACGCTTGTGGGCGTGGTCAATGCCGACTTTGCGCTAAAGCTGCCCGATTTTAGGGCGGGGGAGCGCGCCTACGATTTGCTGGAACAGGTCGCCGGCCGCGCCGGTCGCGGCGATCGTCCCGGCGAGGTTATCATCCAGACGTATCTGCCCGAGGACCCGGTCATTCGCGCCGTTGCCGAGCACGATCGTTCGATCTTTACCGACTACGACCTGGACCAGCGCCGAGACGCCCTGTATCCGCCGTTCGTGCGCCTGGCCAACATTTTGGTGTGGTCGGCGAATCGTGATAATGCGCAGGACTACATTGGGCGCATCGCAAAGCTTCTCAAGCGCCGCTGGCATGCCGCCGCGCCTGACTTTTTGCGGGCCGGAAGTGTCGTGCCGCAGGTGCTGGGCCCCGCTTCGTGTGTAATCGAGAGAGCCAAAGACCGTTATCGCTTCCATCTGCTTGTAAAGTCGCCGGTAGGGTACCATGTCTCTGATGATATCGACGCCTGCCTCAAAGAGGTGGGCTCCGTGCGCGGCGTGAGCGTGAGTGTTGACGTCGACGCTTATGATTTGATGTAACAACCCGAAAGGATGGCCATGGAAGCCAACGGAATCGTACTTTCGCCCGACCCTCGTTTGCGCCAGGAGTGCGCCGTCATCGAGGAGATCACCCCGGCGATCGAGGCGCTTGCCGAGAAGATGAAGAAGATGATGTTCGACAACGGCGGTTGCGGTCTGGCTGCCCCGCAGATCGGCGAGCTCGTCCAGCTCGTCACCATCGACTGCGACTACACCGACAAGAACGACTATGACCCGTACGTGCTCATCAACCCTGTCATTGTTGAGCAGAGCGACCATCTGGTGCCGTTTAGCGAGGGCTGCCTTTCTATCCCTGGCATTAGCTGCGAGATCGAGCGTCCCGACCATGTCGTTGTCGAGGCATACGATCTGGACGCCAACCTGATTCGCTATGAGGCCTCGGGCGACCTGTTCTGCGTGTGCCTGCAGCACGAGATCGATCACCTGCACGGCAACACCATGTTCGAGCGACTCAAGCCGATGCAGCGCATCAAGGCCGTCAAGGAGTACCAGGACGCCCTGGCCCGCGGCGCTCGACCGGGCGAGACGGAGTAGGTCCCACCGTCCCCTTCCGCCGCAGGGCTTAGGTTTTGCTCCATGCTCAAACAGTCCTGCTCGCACGAAGAGCACATTAAGTGCTCTTCGGCTCGTGCGGAACTGCGCGTGGAGCAACAACCTAAGCCCTGCGGCGGAAGGGGACTGCGTTTTCGTGCTCCTTTTCGCTCGGGTGCCGTCGGACCAGGGAGGGGCGTCTTCGCTGATAATTGCTTTGTTGGAAGAGCTGCTTTTATTGCGGCTCTTTCTTTGGTTTTGGGTATATTTGTTCTTGTTGAATTGTTATTGCGGATGGGCTGGCGACTTGGCTTTTCGCTGTTATTTGTAGCCGTCTCGGTTTTGTTTGAGGGGAGACGTTCTTTATGCGTATTGTGTTTATGGGTACGCCCGATTTCGCGGTGCCGTCCCTTACTTCGCTTGTTGAGGCTGGGAATGAGATTACGCTGGTAATTACGCGTCCCGATGCTGTTCGCGGGCGTGGTAAAAAGCTGGAGCCGTCTCCTGTTAAGGCCAAGGCGCTTGAGCTTGGTCTGCCCGTTGTTGAGGCAAATCGTATGACGCCGGATGTTATTGATCGGCTTAAGGTTGCTGATGCCGATATTTTCTGTGTGGCTGCCTATGGCTGCATTTTGCCCGATGAGGTGCTGTATATGGCGCCGCTCGGTATTGTGAATGTTCATGCTTCGCTGCTGCCCCGTTGGCGTGGCGCTGCTCCCATTCAGCGTGCCATTCTTGCTGGTGACGAGGTTGCCGGCGTTTCCATTATGCGCATTGGGCATGGCGTGGATACGGGCGCTTATTGCGCGCAGGTGTCGACCTCGGTTGCCGGTAAACATGCCGAGGCACTCACGATGGAGCTTGGTGAGCTGGGCGGTAAGTTGCTTGCCGATACGCTTCCCTCGCTTGCCGATGGCTCGGCTGTTTGGACTGAGCAGGATGAGTTCCTTGTCACGCATGCTGCCAAGATTTCCAAGCAGGAGATGCGTCTGGATCCGCAGATGGGGGCGCTAGATTGCGTGCGTCATGTGCTTGCCTCTTCCGACACCGCTCCCGCTCGCTGCGTGATTGCCGGCAAGACCGTGCGCGTGCTCGATGCCGCGCCGGCAGATGTATCGCTTGGCGAGGGGCTCGTCGCCGTTCGGGCCAAGCGCGTCTACCTGGGCCTGTCCGATGGCGCGGTCGAACTGCTCGAGGTTAAGCCCGATGGTAAGCGTGCTATGGCTGCTTCTGCCTGGGCTGCCGGTCTGCAGGGTGCGGATCTTTCGTGGGGTGTTTTGTCATGAGTAAGCTTTCCCCCGCGCGCAAGCTCGCGCTTGATGTTTTGATGGAGGCCGATCGCCGCGGCATGTACGCGCGTGACGTGCTTTCGTCCCGCGCCTCGGCCAAGGCCATCGACCAGCGCGATTCTGCTTTCGCCGCTCGTTTGGCACTGGGCGTTGCAGCCACCCAGGGCATTTTGGATGAGCTGCTCGACCAGTTTCTCGATAAGCCCAAAAAGGTCGCGCCTCGTGTGCGCATGGCACTTCGTATCTCGGCCTTCGAGATGCTCTATCTGCATACCCCGGGTCGTGTTGCGGTGAGTCAGGGCGTTGAGCTCGTGCGTAGCGGTGCTAAGTCTGCCTCCGGACTGGCGAACGCCGTGCTGCATAAGGTTGCGAACAACGTCGAGGACTTTGCCACTGCGGCGGATGCCGATGAGTCCGAGCGTCGTTTGGTTCGCCTATCTCGCCTGATGGGCATGCCGCGCTGGCTTTGCGCTCGCATTATGGCGTCGTTCGATACACCCGAGGGCGCGCTCGGCTTTGCCGGCAATCTGGCGCCCGCGCCGCTGGCTTTGCACGAGAATGCCTTTGCCACCAAACCCGATCCGTACATTTCGCAGCTTGTGGCACCCGTGTTCCCGGGTTGCCATGCGCCGGTCGACGCGCAGGCCACGGTTGCGTCGGGCGTGTTTGAGCGCGCAGCTGCCGTGGCCTCGGACCTTAACGCCCAGCTCATCGCTACCGCGGCGACCCGTCCCGGGCGTTGTCTAGAGATTGGCGCCGGTCGTGGCACCAAGACCTATGTGATGATGTGCCAGGCCAAGCGTGCCGGTTACGACCGTCAGCACACCGCACTCGATTTGCACGACCGCAAGTGCGACCAGAATCTCGCACGTCTGCATAAGGCGGGTATTACGGGTGTTCGCACGGTGTCGGGCGATGCCTGCGAGCTCAATGAGGTCCTCACGTCCTTTGACGCGATGCTTGGCGAGCCTGCCCTGTTCGACACGGTGTTTATCGATGCTCCGTGCTCGGGCACCGGCACCATGCGCCGTCATCCCGAGATTCCCTGGCGTCTTGCCGAGGGCGACGTTACGACTGAGTTGCCCCGCCTGCAGCTGACGATGCTCAAGGAAGCAGCCGCGCGCGCGGCTGCCGGCGGTGAGCTTATCTATGCCACCTGCTCGGTCTTCGACGAGGAGAACACTCAGGTCGTGGATGCCTTCCTAGCCTCTCCCGAGGGCGCCGGCTTTTCCGTGGCGCCGCTCTCTGAAGCCCAGATTTTGCAGCTCCCCGAGTTCGCCCAGGCCAAGAAACTCGTATCGGTACGCCAGAACGACCGTGGACTTTTCCAGAGCGTCCCCGCAAACGCCGACTCCTACGATGGCCACTTCTGCGCCAGACTGGTCCGCAAGTAAAACGGATTCCAAGGGTAGCTAATTTGGGACGGGGCTTTTTTAGCTGCCCTGGCCGCCAGTCGGCCAAACATTTGCGTTATCAGCTGGGGCAGCTAAAAAAGCCCCGTCCCAAATTGAACTGCACCCCAAAACCTGGACGGCTTAAATAAGAACTACGCCGCAAGGGACTGTCTCCGGAACTCCTCCGGGGTCAGTCCCTTCAGTTTAACC
>NZ_JBQHTS010000028.1:0-17427 GCF_052065595.1 Collinsella sp. HCP28S3_E12 | reverse complement strand
CCAGCGCATACGGTCGTCGGGGTTCCCCTACGTCAAGGGGCTGGCGGACTTCGACTGGGACTTCCAGCCGTCGGTCCCGCGCGCCGAGATCGAGGAGCTCGCGACCCTGAGGTTCGTCGAGCGGGCCGAGAACGTCCTGTTCGTGGGGAGCCCCGGCGTGGGCAAGACGCACCTCGCCGTCGCGCTGGGCATCGAGGCGGTCAGGGCGGGGCGCGAGGTCAGGTTCGTGGACTGCGCCCGGCTCGTCGAGGACCTGGAGGACGCCTCGTCGCGCGGCATCCTCAAGAAGAGGCTCAGGTACTACGCCCACTCGAGGCTGCTGATCATCGACGAGCTCGGCTACCTCGACGTCGGCAGCGCGGGCGCGGACCTGCTGTTCCAGCTGATATCGACGCGCTACGAGCAGCGCTCGACGATCATCACCACCAACGTGGGGATCAGCGGCTGGGGCAGGGTGTTCGGGGACGACGTGGCGGCGAGCGCGATCGCGGACAGGGTGTGCCACCACTGCCACCTGGTCAAGATAACCGGCAGGTCCTACAGGCTGAAGGACCTGCCGAGGGACGGTCCCGTCGAGCCGTGACCGGAATCGGTGAAAATACGTTAGCGCAACCGGTGAAACCGCCTTTGCGCGAACGGCGCGCCTGTTTAGCGAAACTGGTGAAAAATAGATTGACGCTAACAAACGGCGCGACGGAGCAGGTGTTCGGCCACATCAAGGACGAGTTCTTCCGCGGAAGGACGTGGCCGGACTTCGAGTCCTTCAAGGCGGACCTCGACGACTTCGTGGTCCATTGGAACACGAGGAGGCGCCAGGTTAAACTGAAGGGACTGACCCCGGAGGAGTTCCGGAGACAGTCCCTTGCGGCGTAGTTCTTATTTAAGCCGTCCAGGTTTTGGGGTGCAGTTCAAAAAGACTACCCTGCGTACCTGGTTGATGGGGTAAAAAAGCTCCAAATTAGCTACGCTGTTATAGGGAATGCCGATAGCGAAACATCTTCGATTGATATTTCCAAATAGCGAGTAAAACTCCGCCGTAGCGCAGCGGTGCTGTAGAATCCTTACAACACATCACGCTAATGTATCTAAAGGAGCACGATATGCGCGTCGACGAGGTTTTTAAGCAGGCAGCATCCCAGGGCACCACGCCCGTTTCGTTTGAGATGTTCCCGCCCAAGGGCGAGCTTACCCTCGACACGGCTCGCGAGGTGGCTGGTAATCTGTGCAAGCTTTCGCCGAGCTTTGTCTCGGTCACCTGCTCGGCCGGCGGCTCGGGCAACGGCGCCACCACCGCCCCCATCGCGCATATGATTACGGGCGAATTCGATACGCCCTCGGTGGCGAACCTCACCTGCGTTGGCCGCACGCATGCCGATATCGCCGCCAAGATCGACGAATACCGCTCCGCCGGCGTAGAAAATGTGCTGGCCCTGCGTGGCGATCTTCCCGCCGGCGCGAGCGAGAATGACAAGCCCGCCTCGGACTACGCCTACGCCCGCGATCTCATCCCCGAGCTCGTCGACGCCGGCTTTTGCGTGGGCGCCGCAGCCTACCCCGAAGGCCACATTGCCTGTGAGAATCTCAACCTCTCGGTCGAATATCTCAAGCAAAAGCAGGACGCCGGCGCGAGCTTCTTTGTGACGCAGCTCTTTTTTGATAACGAGTGCTTCTACCGTTTTCGCGAGCTTGCCGACAAGGCCGGTATCACTGTGCCCATTACCGCAGGCATCATGCCGTTTATGGGCAAGTCGCAGATCAGCCGCATGGTCTTTATGTGCGGCGCGTCGCTGCCCTCCCCCGTCATCAAGATTCTCGCCAAATACGAGAACGACCCCGAGAGCCTGCAGGCAGCCGGTGTAGATTATGCAGCCCGCCAGCTTTGCGACCTTAAGGAGCACGGTGCCGACGGTCTGCACCTGTACACTATGAATCGTCCTGCGATCGCCGCAACCATTATGGAGCGCCTGGGGTAATGGAAAAACCGCACATCGATACAGCTTTTGGTGAAGTGCCGGCCGACCTTGCGTCGCCGGCGCTCTACCGTATCGATGATGCCCACCATCCCCGCGTCGATCGTGCCGAGATGCTGCGGTATCTGGGTTACGGCGGCCAGCAGATTGAGCCCGAGCTGTCACGACGTATTGAGCTTGTGGTCGAGCGCCTTGAGCTGGACATTGAGCCCCGTGGCGTGCGCCGCGTATTTGCCGTCGATGCCATGGGCGTGGACGAGCAGGGAGAGCCCAGCATCCGTCTGGTTGGAACCAACGTTGAGCTGCGCGGTCGCGATATCTATCGACATCTCAAAGACGCCCGCTTTGCCGCGCTCATGGCATGCACCCTCGGCATGGACGCCGAGCGTCGTCTGCGCACCACGGGAGCCCAGCAGCCCCTAGAGGGAGCCGTGCTCGATGCCGCGTGCTCCGCCTATGTGGAAGCTGCCGTCGAGCAGATGGACCAGCAGGTCAAGGCTGCGGCCGCCGCACACGGACTCGCCGGTAACTGGCGCTTCAGTCCCGGCTACGGCGACTGCCCGCTTACGGCTCAGCGTTCAATCGTGGCTGCACTCAACGCCACGCGGCTCATCGGGCTTACCGTCACACCTACCAGCCTGCTCATGCCCACCAAGAGCGTGACCGCGGTGATCGGCCTGTTTGACGGCGAGGTCCACGACGCCCAGAGTCGCCCCACCTGCAATATCTGCCGCATGCGCGAGCACTGCCGCTTCCGCGCCGCCCACACCACCTGCTATTTCAGCCATTAGGAGCCCCCGATGTTTACTCCGCTTATCACTCATGATCTGGACGGCGCCGCGCTGGCGGCGCCCGTTGATGCTGCCCGCCGCAGGGGCGCCACGTACAAGACGCGCACGATCGACGACCTTTACATTAAGGACGATCGCCTGCGCGCCGCCATCGAGGGCACGGGGCACCTGCTGTTCGACGGCGGCATGGGCACCATGCTGCAGGCGGCCGGCATGAAGGCCGGCGCCCTGCCCGAGCTGCTCAACTTTGAGGAGCCCCAGGTCATTACCGATATTCAGCGTCAGTATGTCGAGGCCGGCTGCGATGTGATCACCGCCAACACCTTTGGCGCCAACGCCCACAAGCTCGATGGTGCCGCCACCGTGGCAGATGTCTTTGCCGCCGCCGTCGCCTGCGCCCGCGAGGCCGGCGCCCGCTATGTCGCCGGTGACATCGGCCCCATCGGCGCGCTGCTTCGCCCCTTGGGTACCCTCAGCTTCGACGAGGCCTATGACCTCTTTGCCGAGGAAGTGCGCGCTGGCGTCGACGCGGGTGTGGACCTCTTTATTATCGAGACCATGACAGATCTTGCCGAGATCAAGGCGGCGGTCCTTGCCTGCCGCGAGAACTCCGAGCTGCCCGTCTTTGCCACCATGACCTTTGAGGAAGACGGTCGCACCTTCCTGGGCACGAGTCCCGAGGTTGCCGCTATCACGCTCGACGCCATCGGCGCCGACGTCCTGGGCATCAACTGCAGCCAGGGACCGGCCGAGCTCCGAGGACTCGCCGCACGTATGCTAACCGTTACGGACAAGCCCGTTATGGTGCAGGCCAACGCGGGACTCCCCCACGTGGACGACGACGGTAACACCGTCTTTGACATCCAGGCCCCCGAATACGCCAAGGCCGTCGCCGGCATGATCGCCGACGGCGTGAGCGTCGTGGGCGGCTGCTGTGGCACCACGCCGGCGCACATGGCAGCGCTGCGCACGCTTATCGATAACCACACGCCCAGTCCGCGCCACCGCAAGCCCAGCATGTCGGTTACGAGCGCCCAGACCGTGGTGGACCTCCCCTGTGACGGCCACAAGATCGCCGTCATCGGCGAGCGCATCAATCCCACCGGCAAAAAGCGCCTGCAGCAGGCCCTACGCGACGGCGACCTGGACTACGTCGTAAGCCAGGGCATCAGCCAGCAGGAGCAAGGCGCCGACATCCTGGACGTCAACGTGGGCCTGCCCGAGATCGACGAGGTCAAGATCATCCAACAGGCGACCGAACAGCTCCAGGGTTCCACGCTGCTGCCGTTGCAGATCGACTCCACCGATCCCGCCGCCGTCGAGGCCGCCGTGCGCCGCTACGCCGGCAAGCCCATCATCAACTCGGTCAATGGCAAACAGCAGATCATGGATGAGATCTTTCCGCTGGTCGCCCATTACGGCACCAACGTCGTCGGCCTCACGCTCGACGAAGGCGGCATTCCCGATACCGCCGAGGCTCGCTTCGCCATCGCCGAGCGCATCGTGGCCGAGGCCGCCCGCTACGGCATCGGACCGGACCGCATCCTCATCGACTGCCTGGTCATGACCGCCTCGACCAATCAACGCCAAGCCGAGCAGATCCTGCGCGCCATGTCCCTGTGTAAGGAGCGTCTGGGCGTCAAATGTGCACTCGGCGTGTCGAACATCAGCTTTGGCCTGCCCGCCCGCCCGCTGCTGGGCTCGGTCTTTTTGGCTGCCGCTTTTGGCGCGGGCCTGGACGCCCCCATCATGAACCCGGGCTCCAAGCGCTTTATGGATACCGTCTACAGTTATCGCGTCTTGAGCGTTGAGGACGAGGGCTCAACCGGATACATCGAGCGCTACGCCGGCTGGACCGATCCGTACAAGATCGCCGCGAACCCGGCGGCGGCTCAGACAGTATCGACCGACACTGTGCCCGCCGCTGGCACCGACGGCAACGACGACCCGATTCGTCGCATGGTCGTCTCGGGCCGCAAAGGCGAGATTGCGGCCGAGACCGAGCGTCTGCTGGCAGACCACGACGCCATGGACCTCATCAACAACCACTTTATCCCCGCCCTCGACGAGGTTGGCGTCCTCTTTGACCAGGGCAAGTTCTTCTTGCCGCAGCTCATGGCCTCGGCCGAGGCCGCGCGCGTGGGTTTTGACACCATCAAGCGCCGGATGCCCGCCGGCGAGATTGCCGACAAGGGCAAAATCTGCGTGGCCACCGTCAAAGGCGACATCCACGACATCGGTAAGAACATCGTCAAGATGCTGCTCGATAACTACGGCTATACCGTCTTTGACCTAGGCCGCGACGTCGACCCGCAGGAGGTGCTCAAGACCGTACGGGAGCGCGACATCAAGCTCGTCGGCCTCTCGGCGCTTATGACCACCACGGTCGTCGCTATGGAGGAGACCATCAAACTGCTTCATGCCGAGGTGCCGGGCGTCAAGATCATCGTAGGCGGTGCCGTACTCACCCCCGAATACGCCAAGCAGATCGGCGCGGACTACTACGCCAAGGACGCCGCCGAAAGCGCTCGTATCGCCGAAGAGGTCTTTGGGCAGTAACACAACGGAAACAACCGAGCACCAAAACGTGCCGCATGCGCCACTTGGCACGTGCGGCACGTTAGAATAGACAAGACTATGCTCGTTTTGGCAGATAGGAGTGCAAGGATGGCGATCACGCCCGCAGAAATCGCGGAAACCCGCGGCATGGTTGAGGAGCAGAACCTCGACATCAGGACCATCACCATGGGTGTTTCGCTCATGGGTTGCGGCGACGAGAACCTCGACCGCATGTGCACGAAGATCTACGACCACGTGACGCACACGGCTGAGCATCTGGTCGAGACCGCCGAGAACCTCGAGCGCGAGTACGGTATCCCCATTGTCAACAAGCGCGTTTCCGTCACCCCGGTGGCGCAGATCGCCGCGTGCTGCAAGGATGAGGACCTCACCCCCATCGCGCATGCCCTCGACCGCGCGGCCGAGACGCTCGGCATCGATTACCTGGGCGGCTTCTCCGCACTCGTCCAGAAGGGCATCGGCGACGCCGACCGCCGCGTCATCCAGTCCATCCCCCAGGCGCTCGCTACCACCAGCCGCGTCTGCTCCAGCGTCAACGTCGCCAGCCTGCGCGCCGGCATCAACATGGACGCCGTGCTCATGGCGGCTCAGACCATCATCGATGCCGCCAAGCTTACGGCAGATGAGGATTCCGTCGGTGCTTCCAAGTTTGTCTGCTTTGCCAACATGGTCGAGGACTCCCCGTTTATGGCGGGCGCCGTTCACGGCGGTGGCGAGGCCGACGCCGTCATCAACGTAGGCGTCTCGGGCCCCGGCGTTATGGCCGCAGCCCTGGAGAAGCTGCCCGATTCCGCATCGATGATGGAAGTCGCCGAAAAGATTAAGCAGACCGCCTTTAAGATCACCCGTGCCGGCGAGCTCATGAGTCGCGAGGCCGCCCGTCGCCTAGGTGTCGAGAAGGGCATTGTCGACCTGTCGCTGGCGCCTACGCCTGCCGTCGGCGACTCCGTCGCGCGCATCCTCGAGATCATCGGCGTGGGCACCTGCGGTGGCCCCGGCACGACCTGCGCGCTCGCCATGCTCAACGATGCCGTCAAGAAAGGCGGCGTCATGGCCAGCTCCAGCGTGGGCGGCCTCTCGGGCGCCTTTATCCCCGTGTCCGAGGACGCCGGCATGATCGCCGCCGTCGAGGCCGGCGCGCTTTCGCTCGAGAAGCTCGAGGCCATGACCTGCGTGTGCTCCGTTGGCCTGGACATGATCGCCATTCCCGGCGACACCCCGGTCGAGACTATCGCCGGCATTATCGCCGACGAGATGGCCATCGGCGTCATCAACAATAAGACCACGGCCGTGCGCGTGATCCCCGCCATCGGCAAGGGCGTGGGCGACTGCGTCGAGTATGGCGGCCTGTTTGGCCGTGCGCCCATCATGCCGGTGAACCCCAACGCCGGCACCGTGCTTGCCCACCGCGGTGGACGCTTCCCGGCGCCGCTGAACTCGCTCAAGAACTAGCTGAGGGGGACTGGCGAGGAGCCCCGGTGAGGGCAAATATATAAGGTCGCCTGCTCGGACAGTCCTGACTCGCACGGAGAGCACATTAAGTGCTCTCCGGCTCGTGCGGAACTCGCGATCGACCTTATATATTTGCCCTCCCCGGGGCTCCCGCACAACGGGACCTCAGTTGGGTTCTATCCCGGTTGCAGTTGCTTCGCTCCTGCACCACTTGGCTGGTGCGGCGGTTTGGCGTTGGAACGGTTCTTTTTCTGATATATGCTTGTTGCGGCTCTTCTTTTGGGAGGGGCCGCTTTTTTGTTGTAAGGGGGATGGCCCGTGGCTGATGGTGTAATTCAATCTGAGCTTCTTTCTGCGGATTGGAATGGCGAATGGATGCGCTTGCAGGCTGGTCGGCGGCGGGCTGATGATTCTTTTGAATGGGATAAGCGGGCTCGGCATTTTCGGCCGCTTGAGACTGCTCCGTATGCCCGGGACTTTATGAAGCTGTTGGCGTTAAAGCCTGGTGAATCCGTGCTGGATATGGGGTGTGGGGCCGGGTCGATTGCTATTCCGCTTGCTCAGGCTGGACATCCCGTGATTGCCGCTGATTTTTCCCCTGCTATGTTGGGCACGCTTGATGCTGGCATTGAGTACTATGGGCTCGAGGATCGCATTACACCGCTTGAGCTTGCTTGGGATGATGACTGGGATTTGGTTGGACCGGTCGCGAAAGCGGTAGATGTTGCCTTTGCGAGTCGCTCGGTTACTACGAACGACCTAAAAGGCGCGCTTGCCAAGCTCGACCGTACGGCTCGGCGGCGTTGTGCTGTCACGATGGTCGCCAACTCCAGCCCGCGCTATGACCTGCACGTGATGAATGCCATCGGCGCCTCGGTTACCCGTAGCAATGGTTTTGTGTACGCCTTTAACATCCTTATTCAGATGGGCGCACTACCGCAGGTCACGTATTTTGAATCGCCCCGTCGTGACACCTTCGATAGCCTCGAGGCCGGCGTGGCGGACTTCTCCCGTATGCTCGAGCATGGCAACGAGGATAAGATCGATCGTCTGCGCGACTATATCGCCCAACATATGATCGAGAACCCCCATGCCGGCGAGCCGGGATCCAAGGGCGTGCCGCAGGGACGTTACATGCTCGACCACATCCGCAAGGTCCGATGGGCGTTCATTGCCTGGGAGCCGGTCTCTGCGCCCCGACCGTAGCCCATCTAAAGCATGCATCGTCTACCCGCCCGGCATCCGCATTCTTTGCGAACTGGCAAACGCGCTCCACACCGCGCCGTTCCTGCGCTATCGTGGGACAGCTCACGTAGATTAAGGCCCCATCGCGGGGCGCCCCATACATAGAAAGCGAGATCCCATGGCACTGACAGGAGCCCAGGTCAAGCAGCTTCGCAGCATGGCCCATCACCTCAACCCCGCCATCATCATCGGTAAGTCCGATGTCAACGAGGGTACCGTCGAGCAGACGGCCGCCTACCTGGAAAAGCACGAGCTCGTTAAGTGCTCCGTGCTGGACGGCTCCAGCCTTTCTGCCCGCGAGGCCGCCGAGGAACTCGCCGAGCGCTGCCACGCCGACGTCGTTCAGGTTATCGGCCGCAAGTTCTCGCTGTATCGAGAGTCCTCGCGCAAGGATATCGAGAAGATCAGGCTCGTCTAAGGGCCGATCGGTTCACATAGAGCAAGCCTGCGGGCGTCCGAATGATACGGGCGCCCGTTTTTTATCGCTCAATGAACGGTCGGTTGACCCTGCTTTCGACCAGACGCTCGTAGAGACGCTTGGTCTCGGGCTCGGGAACGCCTGCGACCTGTTCCTTAAGATGATGGATATGCCCGCTATAGAGCTCGACGATATCGCGGCGTCTCCCCGCCGCACTGTACACGCGCATGGCGCATCGCACCATGTCCTCGCGTGCGGTCTCCTGACGTAGCCCCGCTTCTACCAGCCAGATTGCCGACTGCAGGTCGTTTTCTTCCAAGGCAGCGCTTGCTCCCACAATCATGCAGTCGATAAACTTCGACTGCATGATGCGGCGCATGCGCAAAAAGTACGTCGGATTGCAACCGTTGGGGATATACAGCGGTCCGGTATAGAGCTGTTCGATCTTAAGACACAGCTCGACCAGGTGAGGCCCACGCACTCTTGTGCGATTACCCAAAATCTCGCGGCTTATCTGCTCAAATAGCTTCACATCGGTCTTAACGTAATCCCTGTTGAGGCCAAGGCAGTCGTTTTGAATCAGGACGCACGACTTGCCATCTGGCGTGGGTCCCAAAGCGGATCGTAAGCGTGACACAGTCGAATACAAGTTGTTACGGGCGCTACTGTACTCGGCATGTGGCCACAGTTCCATAGCCAAGGTCTCGCGATCGACAAACGAATCGATACCCAACGCAAGCCGCTCGGCAAGCGTTGCCGCTTTCTTACGACGCCACATCTTGTCTGTGATGGGAAATCCGTCGCGCTCGGCACGAAACGCGCCAAACATGCGAATCTCGATATGATCGATAGCGTCGACGGGTTCGACCTCGCCGACCTGGAACAGCCGCTCGCTCTCTCCCTCCAAATCGTCGCGCAGCGAATATCGCGATAGCTCACGCACCGGGAGCTTCTTTCGAATCTTGGCAGCAGGCTCGCCCAGGCAATGCATCGCAAGGCGTGCAAACAGCCGATACGCTGGCTCCAGAATCCCAGAACGATTCATAGACATCCAGGCGGCAAGATCGCTGTCACGGCCCGCAGACGCCAAATGCAGCGCTACGACCCAAGCCTCCGCGCCGCCGACTTGTGTCCGACTTAGGTCGAGCAGCTCTGCCTCTTCTCGTACCGACACCATCGACGTATTGCGAAGGCTTGATGCACGCTCCAACAGCAACGCGTTGTCGCGCATGTATGCGATCGACTCGTCAGCAAGCTTGAGCACCTGGACCGCGCGGAACTTCGCGTTGACCGGGCGCCCCTCGGCGAGCGCCTGCCAGCCTTCAAGTAGCAGGCCAAACAGCTGGATTTGATTGTCACGCACGCGCACGGCAAAGCGATCGAGCTCATTAAACGCCGTATCGTCAGTCATTGGCAGGCCTGCAAGCAGACGCCGTGCCGCCAGCACCATACGCACCCAGACAGCCGGTGCCTTAAGCCCACGAGCATCGAGTGCCTCCCGTGTTCGAGACATCTCGTCGTCACGCTCATCGATTCCCATAAAGGACCCATCAAAGAGCTCCACCAACATCCGATCTGCCCGTATGAGAATCTCTGCAATATCGAGTTCGCAATCATATACCTTGTTCGCCTTGAGTCCCGAAAGTGCTGCGCCGTCTTTCGCCTGTTCGGTCAGCCGGCTCTTAACCTCGATATGCGCCGACAGCATATCGAGCGCAGCACAAGATGCCTCATTTTTTGGAAGAGCAGGATTGGCTGGAAGCCCAAGCTCGCAATCTCCATAACAGACGACCGTAAGCACCTGGGCGACTTTCCAAGAAACCAAATCAATCTCGCGGACCGACTGTGCGCTCGCATGTTCGACAATCGAGGCCATATACCGGGCCAGTTTAGTATTCGAAACGCTTACCGCCGCCAAATAGACACCAAGTGCCTCGGTGGGCGTCGGCTCCAACGCGGGCTTGTCGGCATCCGTCGTCCTCAGTACCGCGCGACAGACATCCCCTCCATGCCCAGTCAGAGCCAAATCGACACCATACTGTCCAGCAAGCTCAAGGACGGCGTCGCGATCCAAAAAGGCATCTGCCAAATCCATCGCAGCATCGCATCGGCCCGCCTTGAGCAGAATGCGTGCCGCGCGCATAACGAGCTCTGGACGAATTTCCGCAACCATTTTTCGTAATCTCAGGCGCGCGTTATCCTCGGTGCCCATACACGTAAAGCTTCGGTCGACCGGATCGACACCAAAAATCGGATAATCACGAACAAGATAGGACTGATCGATCATGGAAAGCCTGACACCGCATGCCTCAAGTTCCGCAATCTTGCCCTCGCCCATCAGGGCCATCACGCACGCCACGTTAAATAGGGCGCCGTTATCGATTGATGCCATATCGGCAAGTGCCGCACCGTATACGTTGACAATCTCGTTTTCGAGCAAGCTGGCAACGTCGCCCTCTCCGTACAGCCCCGTCTGCATAGCCGAAACCAACTCGGGAACACCCTGTGTGAGCTGGTAAAAATCGAGCGACGTGCTAATCGAGAACGCCGATGCCCAAGCCGAATACTCATAGGCATGCACCTTGAGCATCTGCGCATTGATCTTGACCGAGTCACCCAGCCCGCGAATCAACTGGCGATTTGAGGGGCGGCAGGTGACAAAGACCCCGATCCCCATAGTGCGCAGGCCTCGAATTCGATCGATAAGCTCCTCGGTATCTTGCTGATCGAGGTTGGGGACGTTATCAATCGCAATCAACGATCGCGGTTTGTCCTCAAGTTCATCTGTGACCACTTCGAGCTGCATAAACACCTCGCGGGCAATCGCGCGGTCAGCCTCGATGATTCGTACCAGACCGCGCGTCGGGTCGCTTTTGACTTCCTGAGTGTACTGAAGCAATATCGATGTTTTCCCAAACCCATCTGGTGCATAGAGCAACACAATGCCCGCCTTGCGGCCCTTGACAATCAACTCGCTCATCAGGCGATCACGTCGGACCATATAACCTGTGCCCAATGGCGCCAATTCGAGATCGTCCGTATCGTTCAGCCCGTTCATCATGCTCGCTCCTTACCTCGGCCACATGGACACCGTAATCGCAAGACAGCCCAAGCCATCCCGTAAATCGAACGACGCAGAGTTTTAGGTTGTCTTTCGGTTCGCATTTGGCAAGTTTTTGTTCAGCGAGCGCCGATTGAAACTTTTCCCCCAACCAACCGGTCTTTGCGCAGGTCAATGCGCTTGCCAGCATGTCCCACTCATTTGGCAGTGTAACGCAATGGGGCTTGTAATATTTTGTTGCGCAACTCGCCTACGCGCTGCTACCGTTTGCGACTCATTAGTAGCATATTTGAATAGAATATGCTAGAGAATGCATCACACTATACGAGGCACCACCGTCAAGCTTTTGGCAAGCTAATGTTATGCACACCATAAAGCCCGCGCTCATTCTGATTCCGCTGGCAGATATTGCGGACGGACGCAGCATAGGAGCCCATGAGTCTATAAGCTAGCCGCCATCCCACATATGCATAATAAAAAAGGCCCCCGCAGAACGGGAGCCTGTAACAAAGTAATAACAAATCGCTCGGATTGTACTACTCGCAGAGCGAAAGGGCAGCCTCGTCGGCAACGACGACGCAGTTGGTGTGCAGCTGCAGGATCGAAGCCGGGCACTCGGGCGTAACCGGGCCATAGCACATATCGTGAACAGCCTGAGCCTTGGCCTCGCCGTTGGCGACGACCAGGATCATGCGGGCATACATGATGGTCTGGGTACCCATGGTGTAAGCCTGGCGGGGAACGTCGTCGATGCTATCGAACAGGCGGCTGTTGGCCTGAATGGTGCTCTCGGTGAGGTCGACGCAGTGCGTACCCTTGGAGAAGTGGTCATCGGGCTCGTTGAAGCCAATATGACCGTTATTACCAATGCCGAGCAGCTGCAGATCCGGGTAACCGGCGGCAGCGACGATCTTATCGTACTCGGAGCAGGCAGCGGCGGCATCGGGGTTGGAGCCATCGGGCACGTGCGTGTTATTCAAATCGACGTTGATGTGATCGAAGAAGTTCTCGCGCATGAAGTAGTGATAGCTCTGGGGATCATCGTGCGAAAGGCCGCGATACTCGTCCAGGTTATAGGTGCTGACCTCGGAGAAGTCAATATCGCCCTTCTTGTACCAATCGGCGAGCTGCTTGTAGGCGCCAATCGGAGTGGAGCCGGTGGCAAGACCGAGCACGCAATCGGGCTTAAGGATAACCTGCGCCGAGATGATATTGGCGGCCTTGCGGCTCATATCCTCGTAGTCTTTAGCTTTAATGATCTTCATTACGCATCCTTTCTCGTAGAAGAGAGGCAAGGCTCCCCTTACAAGCACTTGCCCGCGGCCTGCGTCGGCCGCAACCAACGTTTGCGGCCACCAGGGCGAGGTCGCGTAATGTATGTATCTCGTGTCTAGCCGCGTCGAGGCCCCTGCCCGTCCACGGTGACCCGAAGCCTTTTAGCCTCGGACATTTTCCATCTTGCCACGGAGGGCGCCCTCTTTCAAGGGCGCCCTCCGTAAACGTGTTTGAATTGTAGGCCAAAGGGCAAGCGAACGAGTTAGCGCTCGCGAGCGACGATGAGCTGATCCATCTCCTCGACATGCTCGCCGACGGAGCCCTTGATGCTCGAGAACTCAACAGAGTTGCACACCAAAATGGGAACCGTCACATCGTAGCCCTCGGCCTCGATTGCCTCGCGTTCAAACTCGATAAGCACATCGCCCTTATGGACGATATCGCCCACCTGTGCATGCACGGTAAAGTGTTTGCCCTCGAGCTGAACGGTATCGAGTCCAACGTGGATTAAAACATCCAAGCCATCGACCGTGTTGAGCGCAACGGCGTGTCCCGTTGGAAAAATCGCCTCGATCTTGGCATCCGCAGGTGCAATCACGCGCGTGCCCGTAGGCCGAATGGCAACGCCTTGGCCCAAAAGGCCCGTGGCAAACGTCTGGTCGTTAACCTCGGAAAGCGGAATGACATCGCCCGAGATGGGAGCATCCAGCGTAAGGACTCGACCACGCATACCAAAAGACCTTAGGACTTTAGTGAACATGCTCCCCCTTGGACATACCAATGATCAAAACCAGCTTCCTAGTTTACCACTTGGCATTGGTTTTTGACCATTAGGGAAGTTCGCGCTTGACAACCTCGACGATGTCGTCAACGACGCGCTGAGTCAGCTCGTGCGTCTCGGCCTCAGCCATCACGCGAACCAGCGGCTCGGTACCGCTCGGGCGCACCAGAATGCGGCCGCGACCGTTAAGCTCCTTCTCGGCGGCAGCGACAGCGTCCCAAATGGGCTGGCAATCGTCCAGACCGGCCTTGTTGTCGGAATGCACGTTGACGAGCACCTGCGGGTACTTCTTCATGATGCCGGCAAGGTCGGTGAGGGTGCGGCCAGTGCGCTTGAGCACGGCCAGCAGCTGCAGCGCCGTCACCAGGCCATCGCCGGTGGTGTTGTGCTCCAGGAAGATGATGTGGCCGGACTGCTCTCCGCCGATAACGGCGCCGTCCGCGAGCATGCGCTCCAGCACGTAGCGGTCGCCCACGGCGGTCTGCACCATCTCAAAGCCCTGTTCCTTCATAGCGATGGAAAAGCCCAAGTTGCACATAACGGTCGAGACGATCTCGGAGTTGGCGAGCTTGCCGCGAGCGGCGAGGTCAGAGCCGCAGATGGCCAGGATGTAATCACCATCGATCTCGTTGCCCTCGCTGTCCACGAACAGCACGCGATCGGCGTCACCGTCGTGGGCCAGGCCGATGTCGGCGTGGGTGCGCAGCACGAGCTCGCGCAGGGGCTCAAGATGAGTGGAGCCGCACTCGACATTGATGTCGGTGCCACAGTAGTCGGTATTGATGGCGTGGACCGTGGCGCCCAGACGCTGAAGCGCGGCAGGCGTGGTCTGGCAGGAAGCACCGTGACCGCAGTCAACGGCAACGACCAGGCCGTCGAGCCTAAGGCCGTCGAGGGTGCTGATAGCGTGGTCGACGTATGCCTTGCGAGCATCCTTCATCTTGATGATGTGGCCCACACCGGCGCCGGTAGGCAGCGTGTCGGCAGCCATGGCCTCCTCGGACATGACCCAGGCGCTGATCTCTTCTTCAACGGCATCGGGAAGCTTCATGCCCTTGCGGCTAAAGAACTTGATGCCGTTAAACTCCGGCGGATTGTGCGAAGCGGAGATGACGATGCCGCCGTCGAGGTCGTTTTGGACGGTGAGCAGCGCCACGGCCGGCGTAGGGATAACGCCGCAGCAGTGCGGGCGACCGCCCTCGGCCATAATGCCAGCGGTCAGAGCACTCTCGAGCATGGTGCCCGAAAGACGCGTGTCGCGGCCAACGCAAATGTCCGGACCAAGGAACTTGGTCGCCGCACGGCCAAGGCGAAACGCGAGGTCGCACGAGAGGTCGGCGTTGGCGACGCCACGGACGCCGTCGGTGCCAAAGATGTTCTGGGGCATAGGATCGCTCCTTCCCAAGTGGGCAAAACGCACTCGCCCACCCTAGTCGAAAAAGAAAAACGGGACCCGCCGAGCAATCGGCAGGCCCCGCTTGTACATTGTATCTCGTAAGGAGATAAAACCTTAGCGCTTGGAGAACTGGGGAGCGCGGCGGGCCTTCTTGAGGCCGTACTTCTTGCGCTCGACCACGCGAGCATCGCGCGTAAGGAAACCGGCCTTCTTGAGGTCAGCACGGTAGTCGCCAGCGTTCAGAAGAGCGCGAGCGATGCCCAGGCGCAGAGCGCCGGACTGACCGGAGATGCCGCCGCCATCGCACAGAGCGATAACGTCGAACTGACCGGCGGTATCGGTCACCTTGAAGGGAGCAAGGGCGTTCTCAACGAGCTGATGACGGCCGAAATACTGCTCGGCGTCACGCTTGTTGATGGTCACCTTGCCGGTGCCGGGGACGAGACGGACGCGGGCGACGGCGTTCTTACGACGGCCGGTACCCTGGTAGACAACGGTGTTCTCAGCCATCTTTAAGCCTCCAGCTCAATCTTCGTGGGGTTCTGGGCAGCATGCGGATGCTCGGCACCAGCGTAGACCTTAAGCTTGGTCATCTGGGCACGGCCGAGGGTGGTCTTGGGCAGCATGCCGCGAACGGCGCGCTCGATGACCTTCTCCGGGTGCTTCTCCATAGCCTGGTGGAAGCTCTCAGCCTTGAGGCCGCCGTTGTAGCCGCTGTGGCGATAATAGGTCTTCGTGTCGGCCTTGTTACCGGTAAGCTGGACCTTATCGGCGTTGATGACGACAACGAAGTCGCCGCAGTCGCTGTTGGGCGTGAACTGGGGCTTGTTCTTACCGCGCAGGATCATTGCGATCTGGGTGGCAAGACGGCCCAGGACAGCACCATCGGCGTCGACGAGAACCCAGTTGCGCTGGACCTCGCCCTGCTTGGCGTAGTGAGTCGATTTCGAAATCACTTAGACTCCTCCATGTACAGTACGTGTTGTTACAGAGATTCACGGGGCTCTGCAAGTAACCCGTCCATATTACCCCGCCCGTCGCCCGAGTCAACAGGTATTTTGGCTCTGACCAGACTTTCTGCACATGTCGTCCATCGGTAATGATGTCGCGACGCTAGCGCTCGACAAATGCCTCGATATCACTCAGCAGACGCTTTGCCTCCTGACGACCCTGAATATACAGGTCGAGAAGCTTTGCCGGATCGTGCTCGACGTGACCGACCTCGACAGGCTTTTGCGGGGCAACGACCAGCGCGCGGCCCTCGCGCTCATACTTCCACAGATGCATGCGCTGGATGTTATAGCGGTCGTGGCGCGTCTCGATAGCCTCGAGCAGATAGGGGTAGTCGGCATAGCGGGCGCGTGCGGCAGGCATAAACTCGTAGGGCTTTTTCTCGTACGAGCGGTCCTGCGTGACAATGACAACCGCGCGATCGAAGCCGGCCTCCTCCAGCACGTGCTCGATGGGGACCGAATCGGCTACGCCGCCGTCGACGTATTTGTGCCCGTCGATCTCGACCGGCGGCGTCACCAGCGGCAGCGACGTCGAGGCGCGCACGGCATCGAGGTCGAGCACGGCGCTTTTGACCGGCAGGTATGCAGCGGTTCCAAAGAGCATGTCCGTCGCGACGGCGTACATCTCGATGGGGCTCGCGTCGAATGCCTCGTTATCAAAGGGATCCAAGCGGTCCTGGACATCGTTGAAGATGAAGTCGTAACCCACGATGGAGCCCGTGGACGCAAACGATGCGGCGCCCATGAAGCGGTTGTCGTTGCAGAAAGTCAGGTTGATGCGGTTGGCACGGCCGATCTGGTGCGACTTGTAGTTCACGCCGTTGAGGGCGCCGGCCGATACGCCATATACTGCCGGAATCTCGACGCCGGCTTCCATGAGGACGTCGAGCACGCCCGCGGTAAATTGCCCGCGGAAGCTGCCGCCCTCCAAGACGAGCGCGACCTTGCCGGCGTTCTTTGCCTTATCTTCTGCCGTCATGTTGACCTCCTACTGTTTCGTTTTGGCCTTCTTCTACCCAGTTTTGAGATGGCGAGCGCATGGGTTTTGGAGTTGAGTAGGACGGGGCGGCTGGCGGAAAGCACGTCCCGTTCTGGGGGGCGATTCCGGGATGGACTTTCCGCCAACAACCCATCCGGAAAATGCATCCCATTCTGAGCGTAGATTCTGGGATGCAACTTCCGCTTGAGGCGTCAACGTGAGCAGTCAATTTGGGACGGGGCTATTTTAGCTGCCCTTTGACTGTCGACGAATTATTGGGGACCGGAACTAATATCGACTGGCTTATAGGGGTAGCTAAAATAGCCCCGTCCCAAATTGACTGCTCCACCTTGTAGAGGCTTTGCGCGGAGAATCCGCGTATTTGCTTCGCAAATCCGCACCGGCTTCGGCCGCCTGCCGGCGTCCTCGCCCGCGGGCTAAAAACGCTTACGCGTTTTCTTTACGC
>NZ_JBQHTS010000027.1:0-18014 GCF_052065595.1 Collinsella sp. HCP28S3_E12 | reverse complement strand
TGTCGTGCTTCACCCTCAAGTCGACACGCATAAAAAGCCTCCCATTTCTCATGTCCAAGAAATGGGAGGCAGTTCACACTACGTGCGGCGGGGGTTCTTTCGTCCTGCGGAATGTCCGCGAAGGTTAGCCCTCAGATCCTGCTACGACTACGTCCTCGGATTGTGGGGCTGAATGAAGGACGTGGCTGAGGGGGCCTTTTGCCCCTTTCGCTGTTTCGCGGCTTTGCCGCGAAAGTCGCGCTACTTTGGGGATGGATGGAGGATTTGGCTGTTGCCGCTTCTTATCCCTTTGCTTTTTCGCGGCTTTGCCGCGAAACGCGCAGCACCTTGGGAAATGCATTGATGCGTGGGCGGGGCTGGATTGCGGATTCAAATGGCTAGAGAGATATGGGTGCGAACGAGAAATCGTTATTGGGGTCATCCTTTTCCATAAACTCATCGAGACAAAACGTCATGTAGATTGGAACGTACAGAACCTTGCCCTCTTTGCTGAGATTCTCGTGGCTCAGTACAACGGCCTCGGGAATTTTGTACTCGCCTACACTCATCAGACGATCGAGGGCCGCATGCGCTCGAACTTTCTTGCCCGATTTGACCTCGATTGGGACAACATGCCCGTGGGCGCCTTCGATCACAAAGTCAACTTCACCGACCTCACGCGTTTGGTAGTACCATGCATCCGCCCCGAGGGCAACGAGTTCCTGCGCGACCACGTTCTCATAGAGACCACCAAGGTTGGGAGTTTTCATATCAAGATAGACAGCGCGTGCAGTGCTACCGGGGTATCGCGATGCGAGCATGCCTGTATCAGACTCGTATAGTTTGAAGGCTGTCGTTTTCTCCGTCCTCTTGAGAGGACTCCGTGGCTCCGTCACCCTGGCGACCATCAATCCAACACCTGCGTTAACAAGCCACAGGAAATCCTGCTCATATTTTTTAAGGCGAGCTCCCTCACCCAGAGACGAAACAACAAAGCGATGAGACTCCGCCTCAAGCTGAACGGGAATTTGCTCAAAAATCGACCGAACGTTAAACGCTCGAGTCGATGCATATTTTGAGATATCGCTTTTGTACTGATCGACCAACTGAGTTTGAAGCTCACGTGTGCTCACGAGCGAATAACCCGAATCAATATAATTCTGAACGACCTCCGGCATGCCGCCGCAAACGATATAAGCTCTATAGTTCTTGAGCATCGCCTCATGAATATAGTTTTCGACAGGATGTTTCTCGACAAGGCAGCTGCGAATGCCTGCAAGCACATTCTCGCTAACGCTGTTTGCCCAACAAAACTCTTCAAAATCCATCGGGCGCATAACAATGTGCTCTACATACCCCACCGGAAAAGAAGAGATCCCCTTAAACTCAGTCCCAAGCATAGACCCCGAGAAGACATAGCTAAAGCGCCCATCCTCGACCAACGCCTTCATGAGTGTAACGATCTGCGGATACTCCTGAATCTCATCGACAAAGACAAGCGTATCGCCCTCAACAAGCGGCGCATCCGCAAGAAGGGCTACGCGGTTGATAAAGTCAACGGAGTTCTTTGCGCCAACAAGTGCATTCCTTGCTTCGATATCGAGTAGTAAATTGACCTCAAAATACGAAGCGTAGTTGCTTTTTCCAAACGCGCGAATCGCATAGCTCTTGCCGATCTGACGCGCACCAGTAACAAGTAATGCCTTATTGGAGTTATTCTTCCAGCTCAAAAGCCTATCAGTGACCTTACGGCGTAGCATTAAACCCCCAAGTGACAAAAATTGACAGATAGAATCGCCTAAAATCATACAAAAATTGGCAGATAATAACGTCGTAAATATACAAAAATTGGAAGATAGCAAAGGTCCGATAAGGTCTCAAAGCCACTGAAACAGCGCTCTACTTTGCGAAGGGGCTGGGGACGCTGTTGCGTGCGTCTCCAGCCCTCTGATTCTTACTTTGGGTCCCGTGGTGGGACTATGTTGGTGCTACCTGGCTGTTTTTACCTTGTCTCGCCGCTCTCTGTGCGTAGGCGGTAGCCGTGGACGAGGTCGCTAATAGCCGGCCAGGGAATCTGGCGGTCGACCCAAAATTGGAGCTGGACCAGATAGCGCTCAGTGGCACGGGTGAGGGCCGCGAACTGTTCGTGAGTCTCTACCTGGGCGTAGAGGTCGCGGCTGTGGGCGAGGATTGCCGTAGTGTCATCCATTTTGCCGGTGACGTCAAAGGCGCCCGAGAACCAGTCGCACAGGCGCGCGGCGCTGTTGTTGATCGTTGCGAGGTCGGCGGTGCCGTCGTTGGCGTTTTCGTTGGCCTGGGCTCGCAGGAGGGAGAGAGCGTCGGCGGCGTTCATACAGTAGCCGACGGTGAAGTTCCAGACGGCGAATTCGCGGCCGGTGTCGAGCTTGCGGCGGCGCATGTAGTCGATGTCACGGGGTTCTTCGAGCATCATTTGGTCAGCGAGGGCCTCAAGTGCAGTGGTGTACTCGGCAAGGTCGAGTGCGAGCAGGGTGTTGATATCCATCATCTTTAGGCCTCCGTTTCGATCTCGACGATTTCGTTTTTAATGTACATGCCCTGGTTGTCCCAGACATTGCGGCAGGCGGCGGCAAAGCGCTCGCGGTCGGCTTCGCAGATGCGGGCGAACATGTTGCAGGTGCCAAAGGGCTCGCACACGTCAAAGAAGATGCAAATTGACGACCAGCCGCCATACCAGCTCACGGCGCCCGCTGGCTCGTGAAAGACGGGGTTCTCGATGTGCTCGTAATTGGCGATGGGGCCCGATACGGGATAGGTTACCTCGGCATCGCAGATCTTGGCCGAAAAGATACGTGACTCGACCGGACAGGACGATTCGAACAGCTTGCACGCCTCGGGAGCCTTGTCCCAGAGCATGTCGGCGAGAAACGTCTCGCCATTCAGCGTGATCTTGAGCATTTTTGTCATAGTAAGGACCTCCTCAATCCGTCGCTCAAGGGGTTCGCTGGCGGATAAGGAGAAGACAGCAGCGGGGTCGCCGAACCCAAACTTCACGACAGATCTCTGTCGCCCCAGCCCGCGCTGTTCTTCGCTAAAGTACCATGCCGTAATTGCGCGCGCAATATCAGTTTTTGAATTTCTGGAAGCGGCAATCGACGAGACGGCTCGCCGGCTGCCGGCCGACGCGCGGTAAAGGTGCTCGTCTATTCCCTAAGTTGGATGAAAAACGCTATGTTATTGCAGGGCTGCATACTCGTCTTATAAATGTATAGAATCTCGTATAGTGCGAGTAAGATATTGCGCTGTCTGTTTTGTGTTTAGCAAAGATATAGTTTGCATAATCTGGTCTAATCCCTGCTATATCAAAATAAAGTCGCACGTAAATAGCTTAGATATGCTTGAGCTGGGCATCTTTACGCTGAACGGGTAAAAACGACCGTTCACCGTTCAACTGTTTTCAAAATGAATAAAATGAGCGATAAAGAGAATATAAACCTTAATAAACTCGCGTATTGCACGGACGTGGGTTATTAATGGGATGTAGGCCTTTTACAGAAAGGATTCCAGCAATGTCTAAGCCTCTTGGCAAGCCCGATCGTATTGTCGTCGCCCTTGGCGGCAACGCCCTCGGCAACAACCCCGTCGAGCAGATCGAGGCCGTGAGCAACACCGCCCACGCACTCCTTGGTCTCATCGAGCAGGGTAACGAGATCATCATCACCCACGGCAACGGCCCGCAGGTCGGCATGATCCAGAATGCCTTCGCCGCCGCCCACGACGCCATCGGCACCCCCGAGATGCCGCTGCCCGAGTGCGGCGCCATGTCCCAGGGCTACATTGGCTATCACCTGCAGCAGGGCATCGGCCGCGAGATGCACAAGCGCTATAAGCGTTGGCACGCCGCCACCGTCGTCACCCAGATCGAGTGCGATCCGGATGATCCCGCGTTCAAGAACCCGACCAAGCCGATCGGCCCCTTCTACACCGAGGAGCAGGCCAAGGAGTTCATGGCCGAGGATCCCTCCAAGGTCTTCGTCGAGGATTCCGGCCGCGGCTGGCGCCGCGTCGTCGCCTCCCCTGATCCCAAGAAGATCGTCGAGGCCGACTCCATCCTCAACCTGCTCGACAACGAGTTCATCGTCATCGCCTGCGGTGGCGGCGGCATCCCCGTCGTCCGCGACTACGAGAACAAGGGTTGCTACAAGGGCGTTCCCGCCGTCATCGACAAGGACCTGGGCGGCGAGCTGCTGGCCGAGGACTGCGACGCCGACGTTCTGTTCCTGCTGACCGCCGTTGAGCATGTCGCCATCAACTTTGGCAAGCCCAACCAGGAGGAGCTCGAGGACCTCACCGCCGACGAGGCCGAGCGCCTGGCCGACGAGGGCCAGTTCGGTAAGGGTTCCATGGAGCCCAAGGTCCGCGCTGCCATCAAGTTCGCCCGTTCCCGCAAGGGCCGCACCTGCATTATCGGCGCCCTGGACAAGGCCGCCGAGACCATGGCCGGCCTCTCCGGTACCCGCATCCACGAGTAGTCTCTACTCTGTTGCCTCTCTTGTGGGTGCCAGGCAAAGCGCCCACAAACTAGCCTCTCTTCATGAGCCCCGCAGTCCGCTCCGACTGCGGGGCTTTTGCTATTGAGGTGACTGTTCATGAGAAGCGCTGAAGACCGCGGAAACCCGGCACTTGGGGACGTTCCTTTTCTGCCGGCATCTTGGGACAGTCCTTTTCGGCAGCGCGAGCGGTCGTCTGCAAAGACCGTCCCCAGTGGCTAGTCATTTAATGGCTGGTCATTTAAGTCTGTCCCCAATGACTAGTATTGGCCATTTAAGTCTGTCCCCAATGACTAGTAGTAGGCCCACATGGTTTCGATTTCGTTGAGGACTTCTACGATGCCCCAACGGCGGGCGCTACGGCTGGGCGAATTGGGATCGTAGACACCGATTTGGTCGGCGTCGTCAATGCCGTAGAGGACGATGTAATGACCCACGTTGGTAAACATGCCGGGACGCACGACGGCGATTACGGGAGCACCCGAGCGCAAGGCCTGGGCCATCGAGTCTCGGTCGTTGTAGAGCTGCGTCCCGTTAAGCCCCAGCTGCGCGGCGCCGCTCGTCATAAACGACCACTCGGTGGCACCGGTGGGGGCATAGTTGCCCGCCTCGGAAAGGGCGCACATATCGACCGGCGTCATATCGGTGCGCCCCGTTTTAAAGATGTAGATCATGGTGAGGCAGGTGGGTCCGCAGCCGTTTTGGCGGATAGTTCCGCCGGCGTAGGGCAGCTCCGACCATGCGGGGTCGATCTGGTAAATATGCGGCATGGTGCCGGCACTCCACTGCGAACGTGGGGTCGAAAAAGCAAACGAGTAGCCGAGTGCGACTGGGGCTTTGAGGAGCTTTTCCTCGGCGGTGGGCTCTAGGCCGGCAGAGCCATGCGAAGCACACGACCCCAGATACACAAATGCCAGACATGCCATGATGGAGCACAGGGCAAGACAGAGACGATGAATCTGCGGATTGGCGGCCCGGCCGCGTCCCAGCGGCCGTGGCTGCTTTGCGCCGCGTCCGCCGCGGGGCTTCGAAAAGAAACGGCTGATGTGGTTGTCAGACTTTCGCCGATCGATTTTCTGCCGCCGAGGCACTTCGGCCCGGCGTTGACGGGTGCCCGAGCGTGGGCGATCCGCTTGACGCGTGCTGGTATTCTGCGGCATAGACGACAAGGGGCGATCCTGCGGACGCTGCGGCCCGTCGTTGTCAGAAACACTCCTGGATGCTGGCGTGGTACGCCCGGCAAGGCGAACGTTTCGCTGTCGTTCGCCGCCGTTGTATTCGTATGCCATTTGCACCGCCTCGTCTCATGTATAACCCGTCCATCCTACAAAAAAGACGTGCAGCAAATGAGGACATACACCAAAACCTCGGTAAGCGGCATGGACGGGAGCGAGCCTGGCGTCATAAAGCGACGCCCTCCGCGAGCGATTGAGTCGCGTCATCAAAACGGACGCCCGCACCGAGTGGCGCCCCTCGCCGTTCGTCCCAAAAACGGCGCCGCTCGTTTTGCAGTTCTGCCTTCGGTCGAGCTACGAGTGGCGTTGCTGTGCCAAGGCCGTATCTTAAAGCCATGAAATAAAAAGTGCGCGGCAAAACAGGCCGTGCAAGGGGTGACGCCAAGGGGCGTCAGAAAGGAAAGGAGGGGAACAATGGCGGACAAGAACGCAGAAGTTGCAGTCGAGGATACCGGCGGCATGAAGAAAACGCTTTCGCTCTGGAACTTCTTCACCATCGGTTTCGGTGCCATCATCGGTACCGGTTGGGTTCTGCAGGTCGGCGACTGGATGGTCGTGGGCGGCGGTCCCGTTCCCGCTATGATCGCATTCCTCTTGGGTGCAATCTTCCTCGTGCCCGTCGGAGCTGTTTTCGGTGAGCTTACGGCTGCTATCCCCATCTCGGGCGGCATCGTCGAGTATGTCGATCGTAGCTTTGGCCGTACAATGAGCTACATTACCGGTTGGCTCCTGGCCCTGGGCAACGGCATCCTGTGCCCGTGGGAGGCCATTGCCATTTCGACTCTCGTGTCCGAGATGTTCGGTAGCCTGCCCGGTCTTGAGTGGCTGCGCGCCATCAAGCTCTACACCATCCTGGGCGCCGACGTTTACCTGTTCCCGACGCTGATCGCGCTCGGCTTTGCAGTCTACGTCATCTTCCTCAATTTCCGCGGTGCCAGCTCGGCCGCCAAGCTCCAAGCCTTCCTGACCAAGGCCCTGCTCTGCGGCATGCTACTCGCCATGGGCGTCTCGCTGTTCACCGGCTCGCCGAACAACGCCATGCCTGTGTTCTCCCAGGTCGCCGGTGCTGGCGGCGGTAAGGCCGCCACCGAGGGCACCAGCCTGTTCGCCGGTATCGTGTCGGTCCTGGTTCTGACCCCGTTCTTCTACGCCGGTTTCGACACCATTCCTCAGCAGGCTGAGGAAGCAGCCGAGGGCCTTAACTGGAACAAGTTCGGCAAGATCATCTCCCTGGCCCTGCTGGCCGCCGGCGGCTTCTACATGGTCTGCATTTACTCGTTCGGCACTATCCTTGACTGGCATGAGTTTGTTAAGAGCCCCGTTCCCGCGCTTGCCTGTCTTAAGGGCATCAACATGCTCCTGTACCTGGCCATGCTCGTCATCGCCACGCTTGGACCCATGGGCCCGATGAACTCCTTCTACGGCGCCACGAGCCGCATTATGCTCGCCATGGGCCGCAAGGGCCAGCTGCCCGAGAAGTTTGCCGAGGTCGATCCCAATTCCGGCGCTCCCAAGCTCGCCTGCGTCGTTCTGGCCATCATCACCGTCGTCGGTCCGTTCCTGGGCAAGAACATGCTCATCCCTCTGACCAATGTGTCGGCTCTCGCCTTCATCTTCTCTTGCGGCATGGTCGCTCTTGCCTGCCTGCGCATGCGCTTCACCGAGCCCGACCTACCTCGTCCCTACGAGGTGCCCGGCGGCAAGTTTGGCATCAGCCTCGCCATCGCTGCCTGCGCCATCATCATCGGCCTGCTCGTGATTCCGTTCTCTCCCGCCTCCCTCAACATGGTGGAGTGGAGCATCGTGATCGGCTGGTTGGCTATTGGCCTGGCTCTCATGGCTTTCACCAATTCCCGTAAAAAGTAACGCCTAACCGGGGCGGATTGGATGCGCGGTGCCCTCTCTCCCGCGTACCGAACCCGGCATCACTTGGGTAGCTTTGTGAGGCCTTAACCCAACACGGCCTCACCCACTATATGGATCCATAAGGAGGAACCATGTCCACTAAGTATGCAATCGTTGGCGGCAAGCTCATCGACGGCACCGGTGCCGAGCCGGTCGAGAACTCCCTCGTTCTCGTCGACGATAACGGCAAGATCGAGTACGCCGGTGTTATGCAGGACCTTCCCGAGGGCGTTGAGGTTATCGACGCCGCCGGCAAGACTGTCCTTCCCGGTCTGATCGACACCCACCTGCACTTCTCGGGCAACCTGACCGACGATGACACCGATTGGGTCATGCAGCCGCTCCTCGAGAAGCAGGCCGTCGCCGTCAAGCAGGCCTACGACTGCCTCACCCACGGCCTCACCACCGTCTGCGAGATCGGCCGCTTTGGTATCCAGATTCGCGACTGCATCGACAAGGGCGTCTTTAAGGGTCCGCGCGTTCTGGCCACCGGCCTCGGCTTCTGCCGTGTTGCCGGTCACGGTGACTCCCACCACTGCACCCAGGAGCTCAACAAGGAATCCCATCCCTGGGGCGACCAGGTCGACGGTCCTTGGGATCTGCGCAAGGCCGTCCGTCGTCGCCTGCGCGAGAACCCCGATGCCATCAAGATCTGGGCTACCGGTGGCGGCATCTGGCGCTGGGACTCCGGTCGCGACCAGCACTATTGCTCCGAGGAGATCCAGGCCGTGGTCGAAGAGGCCAAGATGGTCGGTATCCCCGTGTGGAGCCACTGCTACAACAACCACGCCGCCGCCTACGATTCCGTTCGCTTTGGCTGCGAGCAGCTGATTCACGGCTTCGATATCGATGAGCGCACCATGGACCTCATGGCCGAGCAGGGCACCTTCTTCACCCCGACGATCGCCTTCCTGCCCACCTGGTACGCCACCTATCCTCCCGTCTACGTCCCCGAGCTGCACGACAAGTACGAGGGTACCCTGGTCGAGAAGGAGCTGCAGCGCAACTATGACTGCCTGCGCGAGGCCAAGAAGCGCGGCGTCGTCATGACGATCGGCTCCGACTCCTTCTCCTTCGTCACCCCGTACGGCACCTGCTCCATCGAGGAGATGTACGAGTTCGTCGACAAGATCGGCTTCACCCCGGTCGAGACCATCACCTGCGCCACCCTCAACGGTGCCAAGATGTGCCACATCGAGGACGAGACCGGTTCCATCGAGGCCGGCAAGTGCGCCGACCTGCTGGTCGTCAACGGTGACGTCGCCGCCGACATCCACGTGCTCAACACCGACAACATGGACGTCATCATGAAGGACGGCTGGATTGTCGAGGCCGGCACCTTCGGCGAGCCAAACAAGTACAGCGCCTAAGCTACCGTTTGTCGATGGCTGGATATAAAACACAGTTTTTGATTGCATAATGCAATGGAGAGGGTCGCTTGCGGCCCTCTTTATTGCTATCGGTACTACGGACAAGAGGGGATGACGGTGGATCTCAATAGGCTGATTCTGGGCAAGAGTTACAACTCTACCAAGGTCTTTCGTACGGCCCAGCATGTGGTTCAGGCCATCCTACTCGGTGTTGTCGTTCCGGCGCTTATCTTGCTGCTTATCTGGGATTTAACCGATAATCCCAATCCCGTTCCAGGCGTTGTCGTTATTGCCGGCCTGGTCATGCTGTGCTTCTTCTTCTCGTATGTCTTTGTGGTCCCCGATGACCTCACATCGAGCGCAACCGACCGCACGCTCGCCATCGCATCAAAAATATTCGCCTACACGTCGCGCGGCCTTACGCCCGAAGCGGCCCTGGGTGCCTCTAAAATCATCCTGTCCGAGACCATCGCTTCTGCCATCTGCTTTACTGACGGCAGGCAGGTGCTGGCAAGCTGGGGCGAGGACTCGGCAAAGTGCCCTGCCGGAACCCCGGTAGTGCTCAAGACCACGCTCAACGTGATTGAGACGGGCGAGCAGAGCGTGTTTTCGCGTGATGCCTCCAATGAGACGGGCGGCTATTTTCCCCGTCTGCGTGCCGGTATTGTCGCGCCGCTTAGCGTGCGTGGTCATTGCGTGGGCACACTCGAGCTGTATTACCCCCGCCTGAGCAGCATCGATATGCGCCAGACGGCGCTTGCCTCGGGTTTCGCCGATCTCATTTCCACGCAGCTCGCCAGCTTTGAGCTCGAGCGCCAGGATGAGCTCACGGCCCGCGTTGAGCTCCGCGCTCTGCAGTCGCAGGTCGATCCGCATTTTCTATTCAATACCATTAGCACGATCGTTTCGCTCGTTCGAACCGAGCCCGACAAGGCGCGATCGCTGCTGATCGACTTTTCCAACTACTATCGTCAGACGCTTTCTGACTCCGATACGCTCACCACGCTCGAGCACGAGGTGGAACAGGGCACCCGTTATATCAATCTTATGCAGGCCCGGTATGGCGACGGCCGTCTGCGCGTTTCGGTCGACATCGACTTTGAGGTGCGCGACAGCCTGGTGCCGCCGTTTATCTTGCAGCCGCTGCTCGAAAACTGCATCAAGCATGCGCAGCGCGAGACCGAGCCGCTTTCCATTCGTGTTAGGGCTTTTGAGACCGATGACGGCTTGGAGATCATCGTCGAAGATGACGGCATCGGTATGAGCGAAGAAGTCTGCGCGCATCTGTTTGAGCAGCATCGCCGAGAGGAGCCCGAAAGCATTACCGCCGACGGCTCCGTCAAGCGAGGCTGCGGCCTGGCGCTCTTCAACGTGCTTCAGCGCATCCATTTCTTTTACGGAGAAGATTCTGGCATGCGCGTGAAGTCCCAGGAGGGCGTGGGAACGCAGGTCATCGTTGAGTTGAACGGCGAGCCGCATGAGCCGGCGCCGCTAACGGTGTAGCACGCGGTTGGATTGAGAGAAAAAAGAGGGGAAGCGCATATGTCCGAAGGCTGGAATATCTTGGTGGTTGATGACGAGCCCCCAATTAGGGCTGAGCTACGCTATCTGTTGGAAAAGGATGCGCGTGTGGGCCAGATTGCCGAGGCGGGCAATGTCACCGAAGCCGTGGAATCGATTCTGTCGAACAAGCCCGACGTGCTGTTTTTAGACATTACCATGCCCGGTCGCTCGGGAATTGAGCTTGCCGAGACGCTTCAGAACCTAAAGACACCGCCGGTCGTGGTGTTTGTGACGGCATTTGCCGAGTATGCGGCCGATGCCTATAACCTCGATGCCGTCGATTACATCGTAAAGCCGGTCGAGGATGCTCGCCTGTCAAAGGCGCTCGATAAGATCGAGACCGCCCTGGGCGCTCGCCGTGTCGCCCATGCTCCGCACCAGCCTTTGCGCCTGACGGTGGATCGTGGGGGTAAAAAGGTGTTCATTCCCGTGGCGGATGTCTGCTACTTTGAGGCGCGCGCCGATTTTTGCAACGCCGTCTGCGCCGAGGGAACATATCTGATCAATGAGTCGATTTCATCGCTCGAGCGGCGCCTGGCCTCCGAGGGCTTTATCCGTGTCCACCGCAGCTATCTGGTCAATTTGGAAGACGTGCACAATGTCGAGATCGGTTCTACGGGTCTTATGGAACTCAGGCTCGATCGCGTAACCTCGACGGTGCCCGTGTCCCGTCGTCGCGCTGCCGAGGTTAAGGCGCGCCTGGGGCTTGTGTAGACGGTCCGCATGCCATCGTTTGCCGACGCGGGTTTGGCATGGCCGCGCGGTGGGCATAATGGGTGACATCGAATGAAATCGAAAGGATCATTATGCCTGCGCTTATTACGCATCATCTGTTTGGCGAGGAAAGCATCGATCGTCTGCCGCAGGGCGTCATTACGTCCGACGAGGAACGCATTGCCTTTATCCTGGGCAACCAGGGTCCCGACCCGTTTTTCTTCCACATCCTGACGCCGCGCGTTTCCGACTGCACGCTGCTGGCGCAGGCCATGCATCGCTCGCGCATGTCGCGCCAGTTCTCGTGCCTGCGCGACGGCGTGTCCCATCTGCTCCCGCGCGATGCCAACTTGGGCCGCGCCTTTGCGCTGGGCCTGCTGTCGCACTACGTGCTCGACCGTAATGCCCACCCCTTTGTCTACGAGCAGCAGTTTGGCATTGTCGAGTCCGATCCCGAGCTGGGGGATTCGGGCAGCCAGGTCCATGCGGTGCTCGAAAGCGACCTGGACGTGTTGATGCTGCAGCTCAAGCGCGACGGGGCCACGGTCGAGGACTATCCGCCGGCGGGCGAGATCGTCACCACCGACCGCATCAATCGCGTGGCCGGCGTGCTGATGAGCTATGTTGCCGGGCGTGTGTACGGTATCGATATCCCAGCGGGGGAGTACGGTGCCGCCGTTGCCGACATGCAGCTGCTCTATCGCGCCATTGAGCCGGCGGGCTCGGCCAAGACGCGTGCAATTGCCCTGGTCGAGGGCCTAGTACACGACTACTCCCTGCTCGATGGCCTTGCTCACCGCGTGACGACCGAGCCGCCCGAGCGCACCGGCAATCTGGGCCGTCTGACGTGGAAGAACCCCTTTACCGATGAGGTCTCGAACGAGAGCTTCCCCGAGGTCTTTGACCGCGCGCTGGTCGATTACGAGTGCACGGTCACCCGCTTTATCGAGACCGGCGATATGGAGGCCGTGACCAACCACGTCAATTACAGCGGTCGCGTGCTCGGCGCTGACGAAGAGTTCGACCGCGAGGAGTAGGGCTCGTGCGTGCCCCTTTGCCGAATCCTTACCGGTGCCTCTGTGCAATTGGGGTACGATGAACTGACTGCATATCGGGCGAATACGAAGGGTCCCTGTCCATGAAATACACCAAGCTCGAGCGTAACTGGGTTATGTACGATGTGGGCAATTCGGCCCTCGTGTTGCTCAACACCTCGGTGGTTCCCATCTACTTTAACGCCATCAATACCGGTGCTTCCTCGGCCGACCTGGTGGTCGCTTGGGGTAGCGCGCAGACGATTGCCTCGCTGGTCATTGCCATGCTCATGCCCATTCTGGGCGCGCTTGCCGATTACGCCGGCAACAAGATCAAGTTTTTCTTGGGCTTCTTCCTCACGGGCTTGGTGCTTTGCCTGGCGCAGGCTATCCCAATGTCCGCCATGGCATTTTTGGCCGTGTACGTGCTGTGCACCATCGGCCTTAACTCTTCTATGACGTTCTATGACGCCATGCTGCCCGACATTACCACCGACGAGCGCATGGACGCCGTGTCCAGCTCGGGCTATGCCTGGGGCTACATCGGTTCCACCGTGCCGTTCATCATCTGTCTGGTGCTTATCATGGGTGGTCCCGCTCTTGGCGTCCCCACCATGCTGGCAACGCGTCTGTCGTTTGTCATCACTGGTGCCTGGTGGCTCATCTTTACCCTGCCGCTCATTCGCTCCTATAAGCAAAAGTACGGTCGCGAGCGCGGTCCCGAGGACACCATCGGCCACATCGTGGGCGGCGTGTTCTCCGAGGTCGTACACACCATGCGCGAGATCGCCCACAACAAGATCGTGCTGGTCTACATGATCGCGTTCTTCTTCTACATCGACGGTGTGCACACGGTCATTTCCATGGCAACCAGCTACGGTTCGGCTCTGGGCATCGACTCGACCCAGCTGGTACTGGCCCTGCTCGTTACGCAGTTCGTGGCCTTTCCGTCCGCCATCATCTACGGCAAGCTCGCCGGACGCGTGGGCACGCTCAACATGATCCTGGTAGCGGTCGCCGCCTACATGGGCATTGTGCTGTTCGCCGCGTTTTTCCTCAAGACCGCCTTTGAATTCTGGGTGCTTGCCATTATGGTCGGCCTGTTCCAGGGTGGCGTGCAGGCACTCAGCCGTAGCTACTTTGGCCGCATCATCCCCAAGGAAAAGTCCAACGAGTACTACGGCTTCTTTGACATCTTTGGGCGCTATGCAAGCGTTATGGGCACCTTTCTGGTGTCGGTCGTCACCTCGCTGACCGGCAACCCGTCGCTGGGCGTTCTTTCCATTGCTGTGCTGCTGGTCGTTGGCTTTATGCTGCTGGCCCGCCTGTCTCGCATGACTCGAGCGGCAGAGCATGCCGCATAGGAGCGGGCGGCTATTGTGCCTGTCCGCGGTACTCTTTTGGGGTTATCCGCAATAAACATTGCGACTTGCGAGCAATGATTTGCCCAAGTGGGTATGATGGAATCAGCTAGGTCGCGGGGCGTCGCCTGTGTTTGGCGGCGCCTCGTTTTTGTGTTGCAGGGAGGGAAGGCATGAACGCCACGGTTGTGATTCCAACATATTGGGCGGGCGATGATGCCCATGCAAACGCTCCCGGTGTCTATGACCACTCGACGAAGCTCAACGCCACCAATCCCGAGCTCGATCACTGTCTTGCTTCGCTCGAGCAGGTACGCGATATTCCGCGAATCATCCTTTTGGTGGTCTGTCCCATCTCGGCCACGGCGGATGTGTCGAAGCGCGTACGCGAAATCGTCGACGCGCACCCTACGCTCAAAGTTACCGTAGTCACCAATACCCAGGCATCACGTATCGCCGACCGCGTAGCGCAGATTGCGCCCAAGGGTTCGGGGGAATGCGTGAGCCTGCGCGGCTATGGCGCCATCCGCAATATGGGACTTGCCTGTGCCGCCGTGCTGGGTCACGATGCCGTCATCTTTTTGGATGACGACGAGACTGTCATCGATGCCGACTTTATGAAACGCGCGACTTACGCGTTGGGGCAGCAGACGCGTCAGGGCCTGCCAATCTTGGTTAAGAGCGGCTACTTTTACGATCGAGACGGATCGCCGCTGGCCCCCACGGACAAGGTGGGCATCTGCCACCGTTGGTGGACCAAGCGTATTGAGTTCAATCGCTGGATGAAAAAGGCGCTCTCGGGCACCCGTATTTCGCGTTCAAACTATGTGTGCGGCGGCCTTATGGCCCTCCATGCCCGCGCCTTTACCCGCGTGGCATTTGACCCGTTTATCACTCGTGGCGAGGACCTGGACTACCTCTTTAATATGCGCATATTTGGCTACGACGTATGGTTTGATAACGAGTGGACCGTACGCCATCTACCGCCCGAGTCCGAGAAACGCTCGCCGCGCTTTATGCAGGACGTGTACCGTTGGTACTACGAACGTGCCAAGCTAACGTTTGCCGCGCATCAGAAAGAGCTCATTCCCGTTACAGCCGCGTCTCTCATGCCCTATCCGGGTCCGTGGATTTCGCGCGAGCTTGACGATCGCGTGCGTAAGACTGCCATGGTCCGCAGCATTTTTACCCGCGAGCACGAGGGATACCTACGCATTTGGCGCCACGGTATTGACGAGGCCAGGACCTACGCACGCCAAAACGCCGCAAGCTACCTGCGTTTCCAGAGCTTCTGGCCCAAGATTATGGATGGGCTCTGGCGTGACGCCCAGCTGACCAGCATCCTGGAGGGGACTGAATGATCGACCGCCGCGCCCAGCGCGATAGTTCAATGTCAATCTTTCGCATCATTGCCGTATCCTGCGCCATTTGTGTGCTGGTGTACTTTGTTTTTGCCCTGGCGACTGGAATCGATCCAATCGCGACCGTGGTCGCCTGTACGCTGCTATGCATCTTCCTGTGTATCTTTTTCTTTTTGACGCTCAATCCCGATTCGGTTCGCTCGCAGTACACCGAGGAGACGCTCTCGGTGGCCTCGGCCATGCTCGAGGACATTAAAGGCGGTCTGACGCAGGAGTCAGCACGTCTGGTGTGCCAGCGCATTTTGCCCGAGACACGCGCCATGACAGTTGCCGTTACCGACGAGAGCAACGTACTGGCCTGCGCGGGCGAGTTTGAGGAAAAGCTGCTGCCCAATTCTCCCATTCATACGCTCGCCACGCGCTACGTCATCGAACACGGTATCGTCCAGTCGTTCAACCGTGTGGTGGACGTGGTGGGTTCGGATGGCTCACACAACCAGGTCCCCGCTGGCATCATCGCACCCATCAAGGTGGGCGACCGCACCGTCGGCACGCTCAAGTTCTATTACAAGACCCCGCGTGCCGTCGACCGTACCCAGTATGCGCTCGCCTCGGGTTTTGCCGAAATCCTGTCCACGCAGCTCGCCATTCACGAGCTCGAGGTGCAAAAGGAGCTCACGGCCCGTGCCGAGGTGCGTGCCCTGCAGGCGCAGATTAACCCGCACTTCCTGTTCAACACGCTCAACACCATCGCATCGTTTACGCGTACCGACCCGCTGCGCGCCCGCGAGCTGCTGCGCGAGTTCTCCTCGTTCTATCGCGCAACGCTCGACAATTCGGGCTCCCTCATTCCCGTGTCGCGCGAGGTCGCACAGACCAAGCGCTACCTGACGTTTGAGAAGGCGCGCTTTGGCGAGGATCGCGTGCTGGCGACCTTTGACGTGTCCGAGGACGTCGAGGACACGCTGGTTCCGGCATTTGTGATCCAACCGATTGTCGAGAACGCCGTGCGTCACGGCATGGGTGATGCCAGTGCGCTGAAGATTGACGTGACGGTCCGCAGAGATGGTGACGATGCGATTTTGATTTCGGTGGCCGATGACGGTGTGGGCATGGACGAGGGCATCGCTGCCAGACTGTTTGACGAGCGCTCTGCCCGTCCCGACGCCAGCTCCCCGCAGGGTGGCGGCGCCGGCGTTGCCATGCACAATATTTCGGAGCGCATTCATCGCTTTTATGGGCCGCACTCCTATACGCGCGTCGAATCGGCGCCGGGTAAGGGCGCTAAAGTGCTCCTACATCTCGATTTGTCGGAGAGCATCTTCGACATTCAAGAGTAGAATAATTGGTCACGGGCTTAACGCCGGTTGGCGTATGCCCGATGTAGTTTGTTGACGAAAGGTTTTATCCCCATGCTGCGTGCGATGATTGTGGATGATGAGGCCCCGGCCCGTTCGGAACTTCGCTTCTTGCTCGAGCAGACGGGCAAGATCGGCACGATCACAGAAGCGTCGAGCGTTCGCTCCGCCATCGAGATGCTTATGGAGAGTCGCGTTGATGTCGTGTTCCTCGATATTTCGATGCCTGGCGCTTCGGGTCTGCAACTTGCCGAGGCGCTGCATAAGCTTAAGAATCCGCCGGCGATCGTGTTTGTGACCGCGTACAGCGATCATGCGGTTGAGGCGTTTGATGTGGATGCCGTCGACTATCTGATGAAGCCGGTAGAGGAAGCCCGCCTGGATCGTGCAATCGAGAAGGTCATGCAGCGCACGAAGCCCGTTGCGGACAGCAAGGTGACCATCGAGCGCATCCCGGTGGAGAAGGGCGGCCGCAAGGTGCTCATTCCTGTGGACGACATTCGCTTCATTATGGCCAAGGACGATTACTCCTGTATCTATACCGTCGACGACCGTTTTTTGTCGACGACCTCGCTGGCACAGTTCGAGGCCAAGCTCTGTGATTTTGGCTTTTTCCGCGTTCACCGCCGCTATATCGTTAACTTGGCGTGTGTTACCGACGTCGAGACGGTTCCCTCGGGCGCTATCCAGCTGGGCATTACGGGCGTCGACGAACGCGTACCGGTTTCGCGCCGTCGCGTCGTACCGCTCAAGAAGGCCCTGAGCCTCTAGCACACCGGCCCCGCAGCCCTGTAGACCAAAATCGTCTGCGGAGCCGCGGGGCTTTTTGTATAAATGCACCAAATCGTTTGCGGAAGGGATCCCATGAACAGTGCAAGCGCCAAGCGTATCGACATCATCTCGGACACCCACGGTTATCTGTCGCCCGCGCTTTTAGATGAGTTGAGCGGCGCGGACCTGATTATCCATGCCGGCGATCTTACGTCGGAGATGGACTACGAACATCTGCGAACCATTGCCCCCGTGCGAGCGGTTCTGGGCAATAACGACTACTACCGTGATTACGGCCCCGAAGTGGACCGTCTGGCGCTCTTTAGCTACGAGGGCCTTAAGTTTGCCGTAGCCCACTACCGCGAAGACCTCCCGGTGGGATCCGTGGACGTAGGCATCAACGGTCACACTCACGTAACCAAAGAGGCCCAGGTGGGCCGCTGCTTGGTCCTCAACCCAGGCAGCGCCAGCTACCCCAGGGGCACCCGGGGCCCCACCATGGCCAGAATGCTCGTCAAAGACGGCAAGATTCTCAGCACCAAATTTATCGACCTAGAGTAAACGCAACAAAAACGGGGGATGCAGATTGCATCCCCCGTTTTTCTTTGAGCCAAAGGCCGAAGTTCAACAACAACCATCAGACAACCCCGCCCAGGAGAACGGGGGTCCCGAGCCGCGAAGCGGCGAGCAACAAAGTCTTCGAACAAAGTGACGGCAGGGAGGGTCTCCGGGGCCGGCTGGCGCGGGTTAAGTTTGTCGCGAGTTCCGCACGCAAAGGAAAGCACTTAATGTGCTTTCCGTCTTGCGCAGGACTGTAGAGCAGCAAACTTAACC
>NZ_JBQHTS010000026.1:0-23389 GCF_052065595.1 Collinsella sp. HCP28S3_E12 | reverse complement strand
TGGAGTGCGGGCCGACAGAACGGTATCCGCGGATATGAGACTGAGCCGAAGGCGTCGATGACATGCCGGGGGCGGACCGGGACGGGTTAACGGCAGGCCCCGCCGACCGATTGCAAGCGGTCGGCGGGACCATTGTGGCTCTTGACAGCGGATTGGGTCATATGAGCGAAAACCCGCCAGAGCGAGCAAGGTGCCTTGAAGCGAGGCGGCATTGACCTTCTGGTCATGCCGCCGAAGTTGAAAGGCAGATTGCCGCTCTGGCGGGTTTGCAGCGTCGAGCCGTTACGCGGTTTGGCAAAACCGCGTAACTCCTAGTAGTCGAGCTTCCACATGTAGCGGCGCGTCATATAGTCCTTGTGGGTGACGGCAGAGAGCGCGCGCATGTAGACGTTGTTGAGGATCGGCGCGAAGATCAGGTGGTTGAAGTATTCGCTCACGCTGTCCTTGATGTCGTTGAGGCCGAGCTCCTTGGCGTCGAGCTGATAGACGCGCTCGCCACCGTACTGGTTGACGAAGCGGATGCCGCGCTCGTCGTTGCAGCGGCTGCGGCCGACGCTGATGAGCTGGAGCAGCGAGGTACGCTTGTCCAGGATCTCGAAGGGGCCATGGAAGAAATCGCAGGTGTTGATGGTGCAGGAGTCGATTTGCAGCATCTCCTGCACGTTGCAGATGCTAAAGACGTAGGCGGCACCAAAGAGCGGACCCTGAGCCATCACGTTGATGCAGGGCTTGTCGGCGTTCTGCTCGGCCCACTTGGCAGCGAGCGGACGGGTGTACTCGACGGCCTTGCGATAGATGGGGTCGACCAAGTCGAAGGCGGCCATGGCGGTCTCGTACTCGGCATAGCCCTCGGTCTGCTGCGTGAGCTCCATGGCGATCATGGTCACGACGGCGGAGTTGGTGCGGCCCATGCAGGACTCGTCGACGGCCAAGCTGTCGTACTGGATCTTGTAGTCGCAGACCTCGGTGAGGGCGGATTCGTCAACATAGATGGCGATGGTGCTGGCGCCGTGGTCCTTGGCCACCTGGGCGGCGACGATAGTCTCCTTGGTGCCGCGCATGGACACGACGACGGCCAAGGTGTTCTCGTTGACATAGGCGGGCGTGGCGTGCACGAACTCGTTGCTGGTGTAGCTGGAGCTCACGACCTGCGTGGCCTCGTGCTCCATAAAGTACTGGGCAGGATAGTTACCGCCGTTGGATCCGCCGGCGCCAATCCACACGACGCGCTTGATGCCGCCCTTGTCTGCCTTGTCGGCCAAAACCTGGGAGACGACATCCTTAACCTGTTCCTGAGTAGTCATCGTGCATCAGCCTTTCTTCTCGTTTGATGCTCATCACAGGCATACAAGTTACATACATGTTTTGGTTATGTCGACTAGTTGTATGCTATATTTGTCTTAGAAATTTTGCTGCTGCGGTTTTCGGTAGCTCGCTACCAGCAGTTTTATTGTTTTATTAAATACATGCTTGCTTAGGTAAGCATACAGGTTAGATATAGGTTGGTAATATGGGCGTCACATCTAAAAAGAAACTGACCCAATACGAGCGCTTGGCGGGCACGCTGCGCGATCGCATCGCTGCCGGCACGTATGCGCGCGGAGACAAGCTGCCGTCCGAGATGGAACTCATGGACGAATCGGGGCTGTCACGCAGCACCGTACGCCACGCCCTTAAGGTGCTCGTTGATGAGGGCCTGGTGCGCACCGAGCGCGGGCGTGGCGCCTTTGTGGCCGACACGCCCGCGCTCCACGAGAACAACCTGGTGTTTTCGAGCTATACCAAGCAGGTCGAAGGCCAGGGCATGAAGCCCACCACGCGCACCGTGGACTCGGGCTTTGCCAAGGCGGCCGGCAGCATAGCCAAGTTCTTTGACGCCGCCGTGGGCAGCAAGCTCGTCAAACTTGTCCGCCTGCGCTACCTGGACGACGCGCCGCTGTGCCTGGAGACCACCTACCTGCCGCCAAGCTTCGAGACGCTCATCGATCGCGATATCAACGGTTCGCTCTACGCCACGCTGCGACAGGAGTTCCATCGCGCACCGGCACAGGGGCATAAGACCTTTGAGGTGTGCTATGCCTCGCAAAACGAGGCGTTTTTGCTCAACGTTGAGCGCGGGCAGGCGCTGATCCTGATCACCGACTACGTCTACGACACCGACGGCCGACCGCTCCATGTCTCCAAGCGCATCCAACGTACCGACCGCGCCAAATACACCGAACCCATCGGCTAACCTGCCAAAATAAACCTGTCCCTAAATGGTAGGTTTGGGGAGGTCGGGGAACCAGGTTGGTTTGGGTTGGTTGGGTGTGCGCTCGGCTAGGACCAACTCCATCCAACACATATCGTACCAGCGACCGAACTTTTGGGCGCAGCGGTCGAAGGTGCCCACCAGGCGATACCCCATATGGGCATGGAAATCCTGACTGTTGTGCGTCAGATACTCGTCGTCCTTGTCGTGCGGCACGGCGATGAGCGCGCACATGTTGGTGATGCCCATCGCAATCAGGCATTGCTTGAGCGCATCGTGCAGCTTGCGGCCCAGCCCGCCGTGGCGCACATCGCGCGCCAGGTAGATCGACGTCTCGACCGACCAGTCGTATGCCTCGCGGCTGTTGAGCGGACTCACATAGGCATAGCCTACCGGACGCCCGTCCAGCTCCATCACCAAATACGGGTATCGCTTGAGCGTACGCTCGATACGCCCGGCGAACTCCTCAACGCTCGGAACCTCGTATTCGCAGGTAATCGCCGTCTGGCGCACATACGGCTCATAGATGGCAAGCAACGCCGGCGCATCGTCGGGCGTCGCCAGGCGAATCGTCGGCTCGGACATTTCGGTCATACAACCCTTCCCCCTCAAAAACAAAGGCTGCCCTGCGCCAAGCTCAGGCGCAGGGCAGCCCCTTGTCACTACATCAGGCTACAGGACAGCCGCCAACGCGTCGATGTCCTCCTGCGTCGTGGCCCAGCTGGTGCAAAAGCGCACCACCGTGTGGGTCTCGTCGTACTTTTCCCAGTACTCAATCGAGGCATGCTCGCGAATGCGGGCCATGTCCTCGTTGGGCAGAATCACAAACTGCTGGTTGGTCGGCGTCTCCAAGAAGAACTGGTAGCCGCGCTCGTGCAGCACGCGACGCAGCGCCTGAGCCGTCTCGATCGCCTGGCGACCAATCTCAAAATACAGGCCGTCGGTAAAGAGCGCCTCAAACTGCACGCCCGTCAGGCGGCCTTTGGCAAGCAGCGCGCCATGCTGCTTAATACGCGGAATGGGATGCGCCGGGGCGTGCATACCGCAGAACACCACAGCCTCTCCGCAGAGCGCGCCGCACTTGGTACCGCCGATGTAGAACACGTCGCACAGCTGCGCCAGCTCGGGCAGGGTAATGTCGCACTCATCGGCCGCCAGCGCATAGGCCAGGCGGGCGCCATCCACAAACAGCGGAATCTCGCGCTTCTGGCACACTGCGTGAATCGCCGCGAGCTCGGCCTTGGAGTACAACGTGCCGTACTCGGTCGATAGGCTCACGTACACGGCACCCGGAAACACCGTGTGCTCGTAGCTCTCGTTTTCGTAGAACACCTGGATATAGTTCTCAAGGTCCTCGGCGTGCATCTTGCCCTCGTAGCCGGGGATGGTGAGCACCTTGTGGCCGCCAAACTCGATGGCGCCCGCCTCGTGGCAGGCGACGTGGCCAGTCTCGGCAGCAACGACGCCCTCGTACGGCGCGAGCAGCATGTCGATCACCGTCGCGTTGGCCTGCGTGCCGCCCACCAGAAAAAACACGTCGGCATCGGGGGCCTGACAGGCCTCGCGGATAAGCTGCTTGGCACGCTCGGTATGCGCATCGGTACCGTATCCGGGCTGTGGCTCCATATTGGTGTCGACGAGCGCCTGCAGCACCGCCGGGTGTGCGCCGTGGGAATAATCGTTGTTGAACGCGAGCATGGCAATCCTCTCTTACCGGGTATCGGCCAGATGATTCAAACGGAGCTATTGTACGCCGCTGGGATAGGCAATGCGCGCGGCAAGGCACTCAAGTGCCAGCACCAGAGCAAAACCGCAGATCACATCACTCAAAAAGTGCGCTCCGATCACGATGCGGCCAAACGCGACGAACGCCACAATCACAGCCGCCGTCCAAAAGACCACACGACGACGCGACGGCTTTTCCTTAAAGGCCGCTGCGGGAAGCCCGGCGAGCATAAGGCCGATCGCCGCGTGTGCCGCGTGTCCGCTCGCAAACGACTTAAAGCCGTCCTTGACTACACCGGCGGCAATATAGGCCCGCTTGTCGGGGTTGCCGATCACCCACCACGGCTGAAACTCGAGCCCCGGCGTCACCTCGATCACGCGCATGCGCGGGCGCGACCACAGCGGCTTGACGATCACGTTGAGGATGATGGCCTGAGCGACCCACACGGCAAGCACCATGAGCGCCCAGCGTGTGAGCTCGTCGGGCTCGGTCGTGCGCGTGAGGCGATAGACGATAAGGTTGGCGACGATGGCCAGCACAAACGTCAGCACCAACTGAGCCACGATGAGTTTGCCGCCAACCCTCAGGGACGAAACGATCTCGTAGCCGGTCAGGCCAACATTGACGAGGATGCCGAGCACGGCGAGCCATTTGCTCCCCCTGGAGTCGGGACGCACCGCGCGCACGAGCATAACGCCCGCGACGCTCGCCGTCAGCTCAAACGGCAGCTCGCCGGTCGCCTCGATAAAGCGGCCGTACATACTGCCGATGTTGAACAGCGCGCTCGAGATCTGATAATCGAAGAAACTGCCCACGCCCAGGCAGAGGGCAAGGATAACCGCGATAGCAGCGGCATCTTTCTTATAGATGTACCCGAACATGCTTTCCTTTCGATGGAACCAGATTGCCCAAATGGGGCGTTTACGACGTCGACCCGTTAGTCATCGTCGGACGTGCCCAGCTGCTGCAGCAGCATGAGTGCCGCGGCCACGGGGCCGGTACCGTCGTTGGCGTCGAGACCGCGACCCAGGCCGCTGCCCGCGCCGGCGCCCGCCTTGTAGGGCACCGACAGTTTGCGGCTCTTGGGGAAGTTTACCGCGCCATAGCGGGTCTTAAGCTCATAGGCCACCTTCTTGGGAACGTCGACGCCCAAAAACGTGATGCGACCGCCGCTGAGCGTAACGCTCTCGAGCCCCAGGCGCTCGCCGCGAATGCGGATTCGCGCGCGATTGAACAGGTTGAGTCCCGCCAACGGCAGCTCGCCATGCGCGGCCTCGGTCTCTTCCTGCACCTCGTCGATGCTCTCCAGGTCCCCGGCCGCCGCAAGCTTACGGTATACGAGCACGCGCTGATCCACCGCCGGCAGGTACTCCTCGGACAAGAAGTAGTCGGCCGGCAGGTTGATGCCCACGCTCGCCGCCTCCACACCGGCATCGTCGTCGCCGCGCGCCTCGGCCACGGCCTGGCCCAGCATCTGCGTAAACAGGTCAAAGCCCACGCTCGACAGGTTGCCGTGTTGCTCGGCGCCCATGAGCGAGCCGGCGCCGCGGATCTCCAGGTCGCGCATGGCGATGCGCATGCCGCTGCCCAGGTCCTGGAACTCGGAGAGTGCGGTCAGGCGTGCCGTAGCCTCCTCGGTGAGCGGCAGCTCGCCCGGGAACATAAAGTACGCGTAGGCTTGCGTGGCAGAACGGCCCACGCGGCCCTTGAGCTGGTAGAGCTGCGCCAGGCCCAAGCGCTGCGAATCCTCGATGATCAGCGTGTTGGCGGTCGCGTTGTCTATGCCGCTCTCCACGATGGTCGTGGCGATGAGCACGTCGATCTTTTTGGTCGCGAACTCGATCATGACGTCCTCGACCTCGCGCGGGCTCATCTTGCCGTGCGCCACGCCCACGCGCGCCTCGGGCGCGGCCTCGTGTACGCGTGCCACGGCGTCGTCGATGGTCTTGACGCGGTTGGACACGTAGTACACCTGGCCGCCGCGGCCCACCTCCAGGCGAATCGCCGCGCTCACCACGTCGGGGTCGTACTCCCCCACGTGCACGATCACGGGGCGGCGCCCGGTCGGTGGCGTGGTGATCAGGCTCATGTCGCGCACGCCGCTCGTGGCCATCTGCATGGTTCGCGGAATAGGCGTTGCCGAAAGCGTGAGCACGTCAATCTGCTCGCGCAGGTTCTTGAGCTGCTCCTTGTGCTGCACGCCAAAGCGCTGCTCCTCGTCGATGATCACCAAACCCAGGTTCTTGGGGTTCACATCGGCCGAAAGCAGGCGGTGCGTGCCGATGAGCACGTCGATCGTGCCCTCGGCAAACGCCTTGAGCGCGCGCTTCTGCTGCGCCGGCGTGCGAAAGCGGCTGAGCACCTCGACCTCGAGGCCAAACGGGGCAAAGCGCTCAAAGAAGGTCTCGTAGTGCTGTTGGGCCAGAATGGTCGTGGGGCAGAGCACCATGACCTGACGGCCGGAGTCCACGCACTTAAACGCCGCGCGCAGGGCAACCTCGGTCTTGCCAAAGCCCACGTCGCCGCACAGCAGGCGGTCCATGGGCTTGGGCGCCTCCATGTCGGCCTTAATATCGGCGATGGCCTCCAGCTGGTCGCGCGTCTCGTCGTAAGGAAAGCTCTCCTCCATCTCGATCTGCTCGGGCGTATCGGGCGGGCAGGCGATACCGGTAATCGACGAACGGCGCGTATACAGATCGACCAGGTCAAACGCCAGCTTTTTGGCGTTCTTGCGCGCCTTGTTGGTGGCACGCGTCCAGTCGGCGGTATTGAGCCTAGTCAGGCGCGGCTTGTCGCCGTCGGGACCAACATAGCGCGTGATGCGGTCGACCTGCTCAAGCGGCACGTAGAGCTTGTCGCCGTCGGCATATTCCAGCAAAAAGTAGTCGCGCTCCTTGCCGCCCACTTCCTGGCGCGCGATCTCGCTAAAGAGCGCGATGCCGTGGGTAGCGTGCACCACGTAGTCGCCCGGCTTAAACGGAAACGTGATCTGCGTAATGTCCACCTTGCGACGGCTGCGCGCGCGGTTGGCGTCCATGCGGGCATTGAGATCGGCGATCGAGAACACGGCTAGGTTGGCATCGGGCACCACCACGCCCTGCGGCAGGGCGGCATCCACAAAGGTCACGCGTCCGCGCGAGATGGTGGGTACGGCAGCACCGGCGGCAGCCTGGGCGGCGCCCGCCTCGAGCGAGCGGGCGTTGAGCGCGTCGGCCTTGCGCTCGCGAATTGCAGCATGGGCCTCCTGGCGGGCAGCACGGTCGGCAGAATCTGCCGCTGCCACGCGTACGCGCTCGCCAATAACACCGGCGTTTTCGGGGGCGGCCGTCAGCGACTCCTCAAAGGTAATGCCCTCGTCGCCAAAGGTGAGCTCCATCGACTCGCGCGCTCCGCGGTCGGGAATGGCAAACACGCAGGCATAGCGCTTGCCCACGACTTCCTGAACGCGCGTCATAAAGCGGTTGTCCGAGCCTGCGATAGCCGGCTGCTCAATCTTGAGCTCTGCCGTAACCGCACCGCCGGCGCGGATCAGGCTCACGTAGTTCAGGCGCTGCTGAGCACCAAAGTCGAGCTGCTGGGCGCGCACGTACAGGCCGTCCAAGCGGTCAATCCCCGCCTCGCCGGCGCGCGCCTCGATATCCTCGTAGGCACGCAGGCAGTCGTCGAACAGCGAGCGCGGCTCGGACAGAACCACAAGCGCCTTGCCGCTCACGTGCGCCAACGGGCTCACGGTCTGGCCGTACATCACCGGCAAAAAGCGGTCGAGCTCGGGTGTGACGATACGCGCATCAACCATCTCGAGCAGTGCCGCCAGCTTGCTGTCGCTCTGGCTTGCGCGATAGAGCGCCACGTGCATGTTGTGAACGGCTTCGTCGGTAAGCGCCAGCTCGCGGCACGGGAAGATCTCGATGCTGTCCTCGTTGCCGATGGTTTGGCCCGTAGAGCTCACCATACGGCGAATGCGATCAATTTCGTCGCCAAAGAACTCAATGCGCACGGGCGCTTTCTCTTGTGCGGGGAATACCTCGACGGTGTCGCCGTGCACGCGGAACAGGCCGGGTGCGTCGGCGGCGCCGGCATTGGTGTAGCCCATGCCCACCAGGCGCTGCGGCACTTCGTCAAAAGGAATCTCCTCGCCCACCGCAAAGGTCGTGGACTCCCAGTAGCAGCTCTCGACTGGCGGCACGCAACGCAGCAGCGCGCGGGCCGAGGCAACCATGATGCAGTTGTCCCCGCGCACGATACGCCCCAGAGCCTCGCAGCGCTGCGCCACCACGGCATCGTCGGGTGCCTGCTCGCGCCACGGATAGTCCTTGCGCTCGGGAAAGCGGCACACGTGCGCCAGGCCCACGTAGGCGGCCAGGCTGCGCGCGGCGCGATCGGCCGCGTCCTCGCCGCTCACAATGTAGACCGTAGGGCGCGGGCGGCGCGCAAACTGAGCAGCCGCCATAAGCGTGCGGCCCGACTGCGACACGGCCAGCGTCACATCCTCGCCGGCGTCGAGCCCGGCCTCGACGGTCTGCAAGGCCTCGGCAGTGTAGAGCTGCGCGGCTATACGGTGAATGAGCATGCTGTTCCTCCGGCATCGCAACGCCAAAAGCCCGCCGGGGCAAGCTCGGCGGGTCGTGCGTCAAAGTTCATTGACGCTTATGGTACCGCACGGTCCCGTGACCAAAAGCCAAAGCGACATCATGCCAAATGTTGCCCACAACGGTCTTGCCAACGCGTTTCCCAGCTTATTAATCCGCTTTCCGCTTTTTAATTTGCTGTCTTCTGGCAGCAATTTACACCGTCCGCGCCCCCTGGCGAGCATTTCGAGCTGAAAAGCGCCTATAATTGAAGATACTTGCGTATACAATGTCACTTTTTGATGAGGGGGGGGGGTGAAAACAAATGGCCGACACTCCATCTTGTGCACTGTACGCCGGGCTCAAGTCACTCGGTCGCATCAACAACGGTAACGCCGCGCAAATTCTCATGGACGGCAACGCCCGTTACGGTGGACGCCTCATCTCCGAACGCTTGATGGTCCCGTCGTTTATCTCACGCGAAATCGTTCACGCCAAACCCGGTGACCTTCCCGAGTCGCTGTTTGCGCCCTTTGAACAAAGTGCGCGCCAGATACTCAACCTCATCATACAAAACCGAGGCTCCGACCCCCAATCGCTGAGCAAGGTCGCTAAACGCTATATGGAATCGTGCGCCCCAGACATGCAGGATGCCCTTACCAATTGCGGCGTCGACGGCATGCTCTTTAAAAACGGCGTCGAGCGCATCGAGACCGCTGACGATAGTGACATTAAAGATCGCTTCTACATCCATATGGTCTTTTTTATCGTTACCGGCTGCCTTGGCGACCCCGCCCGCGCCATCGAATACACCGAGTCCTTTGTGTCCGACCAGATGCTCTCGACACTCGGCACGGTCGAGACAACCGTCACCTCATTTTTCTCGACAACCGCGCGCCCCACGGGAGACATTCGCCTGGGGCTGCTGCGCGTCGTGGGCAACTCGGCACGACCGCCGTTGCATCCCCTTACCACGGACCCGGCGGGCAGCATTATCGGGTCGCTGACGAGCGACGAGAACGCCATCACCGACGTCGATTCCGATGTCTCGCGTCAGCACCTGCGCATTTGGCTCCAAGACGGACGCTGGCTTGCGCAGGGCCTCGGCTCCACCAACGGATCGTTTTTGATCTCGGGCGTCGATCGCTGCCGACAGGCTATCGAACCGCCTAGACGCGAGCGCCCCGCCAACTTTGCCAACACCCCCGTCGAGATTCACAACGGAGACACGCTTTGCTTGGGCGCCACGACGCGCTTCTTGGTCATTCGCATCACAGACTAGCCCGCCCACACATCTTCGACGCACAAGGTGCCGTTATTTGCATCAACCCATGCAAATAACGGCACCTTTTCGATTAAGGCAACGGTTGCGCTACCTTTTCACTAACATTATCGCCATGCACTTTTTTCTCGAAAGGATCGCCCCGTGACGTACGACACGGATATGAATATCATCGCGTTGTCCCCCTTTGAACCAAACGCCATGTTTGCGACCACCGAAGACCCCGATACTATTCGCCGCTTTACCACCCTGTTGGATTGCGGGGCAGTCGGCGGCGGTTCCCACCATCTTCGCAAGGTCGCCAACACCGAGGGCGAGACCTTTGCGCTCAAGACGCTGTGGCCCCTCAGCGGCTGTGATGAAGACGGCTCCGCCGTCAGCCCCTCGGACATCAAGACGCTTACCGAGGAGTATCGCAATCTTGCAGCCGTCTCACTGTTGGACGGCTTTCCCAAAACCTATGGCTACGGCTATACCGGCTCCGTACCGGTCATCGTTATGGAGTGGATTGAAGGCCTGCCCCTTCGCGATGCTGCGGCAGAGCTAACCGACCCCGCCGAGGGCGGCCACATTCCCGCAAACACCGTCGCCGCGATTGGAAAACGCCTGGGAGAGATTCTCCTGGGTGCCCAAAAGCTCGATGCGCCGTTTGTACACCGTGATATCTCCTTGCGCAATATCATCATTCGCACGACGTGCCGGTCCCTTGCCCAGCAGATTGCACACTGCAGTTTTGACCTTTGCCTGGTCGATCTGGGCAGCTCGAGCATCAAGCGCTCAGACCCCTCGTTTACCATGTCCACCGGCATCTGGCGCAACGGCACCCCCGAGTTCGCCCCACCCGAGATGCTCTCCAACGACATCCCCGAGCTGGCGCCGCTGCGTACGTCGCCCAGCATCGATACATACGAGCTCTGCAGCGTACTCTACACGCTCTATGCCGGCCACACGCCATATCGCCTAAACGAGCATATGGACCAGTCGCCCTACCTGTACAAGATCGAGCACGAGCACGAGCCGCTTGAGGCACGCGTACCAGGCGACCAAATGCTTGTCGATGTCATCATGAGCGGCATCCATAACGAGCAGTCCCAGCGCGCGCCGCTGTCTACGATTGTCGGCAAGCTCGATGCCTGGATTAAAGACATCGATTTTGAGCCGCGCACGCCGCTGCCCACCCCGATCGACATTAGCCAGCAACCGAAGCCTTCCTGCTCCGACAAGGCTCAGACGCGTCACCCAGTCATCTCGCGTCGCGCTGCGCTCGTGCTCGGCGGCGTCTGCGTTGCCGGCATAGCAGGCTCTGCCATTGCCACGGGATGCTGGGGGCTTATCGACCTGGCGCACGGCATCAAGCCGTCACTCGACGATTACACCTGGGAAGAACTCGCCCTGATCTCCCGCAAAATCCAAGAGACATCTTCCAGCAAAAAGGTGCTCGAGATTGCCGAAACCTACCACCTGGTAAACAGCAAGCAGTCGCTCGAAAACGAGAACACCAAGACCGTCAGGCTTTCCGACGGGACCAAGGCACAAATCCAGATCGTGGGCTTTAAGGCAGACACACTCACCGATGACGGCCTTCCCGCTGGCATCACCTTTATGTTCCGTACCCCCATCGCCATGCGCGCCGTAAACGACAGCGCCGCGACGGGTGGCTGGGAGCAATCGTCGCTTCGTGAATGGTTGGCGGACAAGGGCATGGCTACGCTGCCCGACGATCTCCGCAATCAGATTCGCTCGGTGCGAAAGCTCACCAACAACACCGGCGGCACCAAAGACGCCTCCAGCATCACCGCCACCGATGACAAGCTGTGGCTGCCGTCCATGAGCGAGCTGTGCGGCTACCAGGCGCCCGAAACGTTCGCAGAAGGCTACGAGTACCTTTCTACCCTCTACAGCGGAGAAGGCGAGCAGTACCAGCTCTATCGCGAGCAGAGCGTAAGCGGTCTGACCACCAACGACGCCATGATCCGCACCGTCGCCGGCAAAAAGATCTACTACTGGGAGCGCACCCCCAGCGCCGACTGCAGCGAGGGCGCCAACTCGACGTACTTTAACCGCGTTGGAAGAGACGGCGACGTGTTTAGCTGGGCAACGCCCGGAAACAAACCAGACCAAAAGACCTATGTCCTACCCGGCTTTTGCATCTAATACCTTCACCGGATACCAGAAAGGAGCCTCGCATCATGCGCGCGGAAACACCTTCCGAGGTGCTCTTTGATTTCCTTAAGTGCGACCTGCAGATCAATAATCGAGAAGCGGCGCGCATCTTGGTTTCGGACAAGCCGATGGACGCCAAACCGGCCCCAAGGTTTCGCATTGCCGAAAAGACGTTTCTATCGCGACGCGTGGTGCACGTCGTTCCGGGTACCGACAAGATCGACCCCGAGATGTTTGCCGATTTTTCGCAGAGCGTCCAGAACTTGGCTGCCGCTGCAAAAATCGCCAGCGGCAGCAGTCCAGCGGCCGCCAACGCTCGCCAGCAAGCCATTACGACGCGTGCCCTCGAGCGCATGGCGACGTCGCTCGAACACTGGGGGCTCGATGGTTCCATCCTGCGCAATATCTTTGACCGCATCGCCGTCATGCCGGGCCTCAAGCAAAGCGACCGGCGCCTTTTGGAGCTTCTTGCGCTAACGGTCTGCGGATGCTTGGCCGATCCCAACGCCGCCGCCTCCGAGGTCAAAGACTTTGCCATAACGCAACTGGCCCAGACCTTTGGCACGCTCGAGACCGCCGAGGTCGTCCAGGCACAAGGCACTAACCGCAAGGTCAACGAGCCTCCTGCAAAACTGGGGCTGCTCAGGCTTGCGAAAGACGGCTCGGCCTTGCCGCCAATCTATCCTTTGAGCCTCGAGCCCGAGGGTACGGTACTTGGCTCTTTTGCACACGACCAAAACGCCATCACCAACGTAGGACCCGATGTATCCCGCCGGCACCTGCGTGTAGCATTTTCTAACGGCACGTGGCTCGCGAGCGGCCTTCACTCCACCAACGGAACGGTGCTGGTGACACGCAACGGCACGACCACCGTTATCGAAAAGCCACGCTCGCTGCGCACCGCCGATGACGAGGACAGTCAGATTCCTATCCACGACGGCGACCTGCTCAAGCTGGGTTCCTCGACCGAGTTTTTGGTGCTGAAGATCTCCTCAAACGTACGCGCGCTGGCCTAGGGCCGAGCACATACAATAAGAATCAACTCAAAGGAGCGCCGCTGCACGCATCGCAGCGGCGCTCCTTTATATGACGCGGACATCTAAATACGGATGCAGGAGCCGACAAAACTTACGCAAGATAACTAAAACATAAAAGCCGCGTGGGGGTCGGGTCCCCACGCGACTATCAGGTTTGGGCTAATTAAGCCCGGAGGTAAACGCTAGCAGAGATTAGTGCTCGCGACGCTTGGTCATGTACATGCCCACGGCGGCAGCCACGGCGCCGGCAAGGGAAGCAGCTGAGGTCACTACAAAGATCGGGTCGCCAGTGGTAGGGAGGGCGGCGGCGTCCTTCTTCTCGGCCTTAGCCTCGTCCTTCTTGTCAGCAGTAACCTGCTTCTTGCCCTCATCCTTCTTCAAAGTCTCGGACTTGGGGGTCTTAGCGGTAAAGAAAGCGTAGACAGTGGTGTCCTCAGTGATAGGAGTAGAGAAGTCAAACTTCTTAAAGGACTCCTTGGAAGAAGACCAGCCGACAAAGTTGAAGCCGTCGATGGAAGGATCACTGGGCTGAGCAACAGTCTTGCCGTCCTCGACCTCAACCGTAGTGGTGGAACCATCAACATAGAAATTGACCTTGTGCGTCTGGACAGCAGGCGTCTCGTTCTTGGTCCACTGGGCGTAGAACGTCACGTGGTCACCGCCGCCTTGGACGGGCTTGCTGAAGACGACCGGGTCGGTGCCCTCGGAGTCGTAGGTCCAGCCGGCGAAGGTGTAGCCCTCGCGGGTCGGGGCCAGGGGCTGGCGGGCGACGCCGTCGGCATCGGTCACGCCCTGGAGAACTTCGTTGCCATCAGCGAACACACCGCCGTTGGTGAAGTAGAGGACGTCTTTCTCATTGTTAGCAAGCTCTGCCCACTGAGCGAAGAACGTAACGTGCTGACCGCTACCCGGGATAGGCTTGGTGAAGTCGACAGGATCGGTGCCCTCGCGGTCGTAGGTCCAGCCGGTGAAGGTGTAGCCCTTGCGGGTCGGGGCCAGGGGCTGGCGGGCGACGCCGTTGCTGTCGGTAACGCCCTCCATGGTCTCATTGCCATCGGCGAAAGCGCCACCATTGGCAACATAGAGAACCGTCTTCTCGTTGTTCTGCTTCCACTGGGCATAAAGGGTCGCGTGACCGCTGCCCGCAACGATAGCCTTCGTGAAGTCGACGGGGTCATTTCCGTCGCGATCGTACGACCAACCAAGGAAGTCATAGCCCTCGCGGGTTGGCTGAAGCGGCAGGCGTGCGATACCGTTAGTATCGGTTACGACCTGCATAGTATCGTTGCCGTCGGCGAACTGACCGCCATTGGCTTCGTAGGTCACATTAAGCACCTTCGAGGAAGCCTCAGTCCACTTGGCGAACAGCACGAAGTGATCTGCACCGCCCTGAAGGGGCTGGGAAAAATCGACAGCATTGGTAAAACTGCCGTCATAATACCAGCCGTCAAAGACGTATCCATCGCGCACCGGAGAAGCGGGCTGATTAATCTCGCCGTTTTCATTCGTCGAATAACACTGGTTGGGGTCTCCGTTAGTAAAAGTGCCCCCGTTAGCAATGAAGAAAGTTTGAGACTTTTTTGCAAAAAAGTTTGCAAAAAGCTATTGAGCCACCCGTACACTGGGGCAAAGGTCTGCCAGTGGGCACCCGTCGCACTTGGGTTTGCGGGCATCGCAGATCTCGCGGCCAAAGGTGATCCACTGGTGGTTGACCGACTCCCAATACTCGTGCGGCAAGATCTTGAGCAGATCCTGCTCGGTCTTGAGCGGCTCTTTGGCGTGCGTCTTGGGACTCAGCATCAGACGGTGCGCGATGCGGTTGACGTGCGTATCGACCGCGATGCCCTCGACAATGCCAAACCCCACGTTGAGCACAATGTTCGCCGTCTTGCGCCCAACGCCCGGCAGCTTGACAAGCTCCTTCATGTCGGCCGGCACCTCGCCGCCGTAATCGGCGACAATCATCTGTGCGGCCTCCACGGCGTGCTTGGCCTTGCTCTTATAGAAGCCGAGCGACTTAATGGTATCTGCCACATCGGCAACGCTCGCCCCCGCCATGGCCTCGGGCGTGGGCCACTGGGCAAACAGCTTCGGCGTCACCTTGTTGACCTGCGCGTCGGTCGTCTGCGCCGAGAGCAACACCGCTATGAGCAGCCTATAGGGATTCTCGTGGTCCAAAAAACACTCAACCGGGCCATAGCGACGGTTGAGGCGCTCGCACACCTCAACGGCGCGCTCGCGTTTGGCGGCATTGGTCTCGCGTGGCATAACGACTCCTCAGCTCAGCGACATAACAAACCTATGGGCACGATTGTCCCACGTATGGGGTCTTTACGCCTCCAAAAATGCGCCGGTCTGGCGGCCCCACAAGCTCGCATACTCGCCGCCTGCCTCGACAAGCTGCGCATGCGTACCGTCCTCGACAATCTCGCCGTCCGCCAGCACCACGATGCGGTCGAGCGCCGCCACGGTGGACAGGCGATGTGCCACCACAATGGAGGTGCGGCCGCGCATCAGGTTCTCAAGCGCCTCCTGCACCAGTGCCTCGGACTCGCTATCCAGGGCAGAGGTCGCCTCGTCGAGCACCAGAATCGGCGCGTCGGTGAGGATGGCACGGGCGATGGCCACGCGCTGGCGCTGACCGCCCGAAAGCTTAACGCCGCGCTCGCCCACCATGGTGTCAAAGCCCCGGGGCAGGCGGTCGATAAACTCCAGGGCATTGGCCAAGCGGGCCGCCTCGCGGATCTGTTCGTCGGTGGCATCGGGGCGGCCGTAGGCGATGTTCTCGCGAATGGAGCGGTGAAACAGCAGCGCCTCCTGCGGCACGTAGGCGACCTGGCGGCGCAGGCTCTGCTGCGTGCAGCGCGAGACATCCTGACCGTCCACGAGTACGCGACCGCCCTGTACGTCGTCCAGGCGCAACAACAGTTTGGTGAGCGTCGTCTTGCCCGAGCCCGATTTGCCCACCAGGCCCACGCGCTGACCCGCCGCCACATGAAGTGTCAGGTCGTCGAACACGCTCTCGCCCGCCGCGGCGTCGCGGTATGCAAAGCTCAGGTGCTCAAAATCAATCGCGCCCTCGCCCACCTTGAGCTCGGGAGCGTTCTCGTCGTCTGCCACCAGACGCGGCTCGTCCAGCACGCGCGTCATCTCGGCCGCATCGCCCAGCGCGCGGTTGATGCGCTGCATCATGGAGCTTACGTAGTTCAGACGCATGGTGAGGTTGTACGTATAGGTAAAGATCATGACGAGCGCGCCGGCCGAGATGCCAAACCACGCGTTGCCGCCCGCGACGAACACGCTCACCACGGCCATGGTGATGACGATAAGGCCCGAGGTTGTAAAGTTGCGCTGCATCATGGCGTGCATCGAAACCGTTTCGGCGTCGCGCGCGGCGCGGTCGGCAGCATCGAACAGGTCGCGCTCAAAGTCTTCGCGTCCGCAGGTCTTGACGGCCAGGATGTTCGTGACCGCGTCGGAAAGCACGCCCGACAGCTTGTTCTGCGCGGCGGACGTCGCGGCCGAAAGCGGCATGATGCGCTTATACATGAGCCAGACAAACGCAATGTAGACGACCATAATGCCCACCAGGATCACGGTAAACGTCGGCACCACCGGAGCGAGCGCCGCCACCGTGCAGACAACCGAGGTGATAGTGGGAATGAGCGAATACACCGTCACGTCCACCAGCCCCGTGTAGCCGCTCATAAAACGGCTCGTCTGGCTCACAAGCGATCCGCCAAAACGGCTGGTGTGGAATGTCATGGATTGATTGGAGAGCGTGTCGAAGCACAGGCGCGCCAAGTGATAGTTGCCCGCAATCTCGAGCTTGTAGACGGTGTAGTCCTGCAGCTTGGAGAGGATTTGGCCCACTAGGTTAACGAGCACGAGCGCCAGAATGTAGGGGCCAAAGACCTCAAACACCCGGTCGCCCGCCACGGGGCCGGCCTGGACGCGGTCGACGATAAGCGCCATCACGTAGGTGTTGGCAAACGTGAGCAAAAAGATGTAGCCCGCCGACGAGAGCACCGAAAGAAAGACGATCAGCGGCTGCGTGCGCGTGACGTCCCAAAAACGCTGTAGCGTGCGGCGCACGGTTGAGCGTTTGAGCGGACTGGTGCTTCTCTGTGACATGGGCTTCCTTTCACATCTGGCGGGGCTAAACGTCATTGTTGCATAATAAAGCGCACTTCAGGCAAGCACGATGCGAAAAGCAGCGGGGTGCCCGCGTTTGCGCCGGCGCCCCACCGTCTTGTTGTAATTATTCCTCGTCTTCTTGGTCTGTGAGAAGGCCCGCGGGCGTGAGTCCCAAGATCACATCAGCTTGGTCGGCGTCTTCCAGCGCGTCGATGTCCTTGAGCTTGCGCTCCATGACGTTGGTGCGCGTGGTGATGATGCCCTCGACCGTCTTTCCCGCGGTCTCGATTTGCTGCTGGGCGCGGCGCAGCGCCGCCTGATAGCGCGGCAGCTCGGCCTTGACGGCAGAAAGCACGCGCAGCACGTCATCGGTGCGTTTTTGCAGCCTAAACGTCTGGTAGCTCATCTGTAGACTGTTAAGGATAGCCGCCATGGTGCTGGGACCGGCAACGTTGACGTGATAGTCGCGGCCCAGGGTCTCGATAAGTCCCGGACGACTGACAACCTCGGCGTACAGCCCCTCAAACGGCACGAACATAATGCCAAAGTTGGTCGTTGCCGGCACACTCAGGTACTTTTCGCAGATGTCCTTGGCCTCGCGCTTGACCATGGCATCGAGCGTCTTACGCGCAGCGGCGACGGCCTCAGCGTCACCCGACTCCTGGGCGTCGAGCAGATGCTCGTACGCATCGCCCGGGAATTTGGAGTCGATCGGCAGCAGCACGGGATCGTCCTCGTCTACTGGCAGCTTGACGGCAAACTCAACGCGCTCCGAGGCGCCGGGCTTGGTGGCGACGTTTTCCAGATACTGGTCGGGCGTGAGGATGTCCGCCAGGATTGCACCCAGCTGCACCTCGCCCAAAATGCCACGCGCCTTTACGTTGCCCAGCACGCGCTTAAGGTCGCCCACGCCGGTGGCGATGGACTGCATGTCGCCCAGGCCCTTGTACACGGCCTCGAGCTGGTCGCTCACCTGCTTAAACGATGCCGACAGGCGATCGTTGAGCGTGCGGGAGAGCTTCTCGTCCACCGTCGCGCGCATCTGATCGAGTTGCACGTTGTTATCTTTGCGGATAGCACCCAGCTGGGCATCGACCGTCTCGCGCACCTTGTCCAGGCGGTGCTCGATGCCCTCGCGGTTGGCACCGAGTTGTTGGGCCGTCTCGCGGCGCAGGTCATCCATCCGGTCACCAGCTTGCGAAAACTCGCGTGCGATGTTCAGGTAACGTTGCTGCTCCACGGCCGCATCTGTCGTCTGCTGCTGCGCGATGGCATTGGCCGTGCGGCGGGTTTCGGCCAGCGCGACGTTCAGGGCATCGAGCGCGTTGTTAGCCTGCTCGAGTGCCGCCAGCGCCTCCGCACCGCCATCGCTGCGCTCTCGCAGCTCGGCGCGAAGGCCCTTGAGCTGCAGGGCGCAAGCCACAGCCACTCCTACCGCCACCAAGGCGATCACGACCAGCACAATATCAACAGCAGACATAGACTCCGCCCAACAAACCCAATCGATCATCAATCAAAACCGCGATCAATCTTACCCCGCCACACGCACCGGGCGCCCGGCCCCTTCTTGGGCGCCCCTCTCCTCCGCATATTCCATAATGCGGCGCGCCGTCTCCCTGCTCACCTTTGAGTCATCGCCGGCTAAGTATGCGTACACGTTTCCCTTATTCAGATTCAAATCGCGGCAGAGACCGTAGCGCGTTACGCCCGATTCCCCTAGCGCTCCCAACGTTCTTTTTCGCATCAGAGCGTTGATCCTTCTGTCCGCCACTGGCTTTTCCTTCACCGCTCTATACGCACGCCAAACGTTGGCATAACGATTAGGGAGTTTGTCCTCGGCGCATAGAGATGCCAGGCTACCCGTTTGGGCGTACAAGGACAAAACGCCTCGGTAACCCTCTTCCATCCACGAACCCTCGGATAAGCCCAGAACGTATTCGGCTTTACCCTGCGCCAAAGCGAGCAAAAACAGGGGCTCCGCCACGCGCGGCGCAACCGTCGTCGCCTGCTTAACCAGTTTTCTAAAACTGAGTGACTGCTGTCCGGATAGCTCTCGGCAATAGCCTTTTAAGAATCCCTCAAAGGTCAGATTCAACCGAGCACCTCCTTTTTGTATTGCCTGTATGCGCAGACCATCTCTTGATAACTCCGCTCCGAAGGCGACGACGCCAGCGCCTCGCCCTCGTCGAATATAAGCCGTTCGAGCAGTCCCCAATCAAGTCGGTCGACGAATGCCTGGCTATGAAGATCGACGATGTCGTTCGGACGGTAGGCATAGAGCTTCATTACCGCCAGGTCTTCCAAGGATGGCGTAAAGTACCTGATAAAACGCGCCCCAATATCCAAGGGAACCAAACGATCTTCGTAATTGAATGGCATCTGATTACAATATGACACCGCCATACCATTCACCTCGGGATATCGAGCTATGATCTCGCGGAGGCACCTGTCTGCCTCAAACACATCAATGTCATGTGTAACCGACCGATTCGTCACATCGTTAAGCATGAAGGCACTCCCTCCCACCAATACAACGCTCGGTCTATCGTCTCTTGGACCTATTTCCAGCTCCGCCTCTTCGTCAATATCCAAAAGAGTCTGCTCTAAATCCTGCTTATGCATAGCAAATCCTATTATTAATCATCATCAATAATACTATTCAGTCGCACGACAGGATCCACAGGATGCAAGAATTCTACTCGTGGCGATAATCCCTGCACCCTAGAAGTCCTAATGTGACAAACGCTAACTCTCCCAGCCGGCGCGGATGGTTGTTACGACATCGCCCAGGCGCTGGCCGAGAGCTGTTAAATGTTGGAGCACTTCGCTGGGCGAAGCGCCGTTGAGAATGCACGTAAGGGCATATGAGGCCAAGAAGATTGCCGCGAGTCCCAACGGGATCAGCACGATCATCGCCAGCGTACGCAGGCGCTGGGCCCAGCGACGGCGACGCGCACGACGCTTGTCGAACGCAAGCTCCTGCGCATATGAATCTTGCTGTACGGAATAGGCTCCTGGGTCCACCTCACCCGCAGACGATACCGCGGGCGCGGCGTTTTGCGCAGGAGGCTGGACGGCTGCCCCTTGCATTTGCATCTCCATAAGCCGCTGCTGTTGGCGCAGCATGCGCTCGGCTTGTTGCTGCGGGGTCTCAAGAAACAGATCCATGTTGGCCTCCTCAATAGGAGCATTCGATGCTTGCGCCCAGCATCCCGCACCATCGCGGCCGCGGCAACGAAATCCGCGGCAATAGCCGCAAAGATTCTTTTGTCAGAAAACTGTCGAAAAGTTCAACAACTCCCCTACCAGCACTTTCTTTGAGCTTTTTTCGCCAGCAATCTTTTGCCCTCTCGCCCTTGCGCCATCCGACCAAAACCTAACCAAAAGCTTGACGGAAATTGTGAAGACAGGGACCCCAAACAAAACGTGCCGCCCCAAAAGGGGCGGCACACAAACTTCTTATCAGCTTTTCTGTAGCGAGCACGCGACGGCCCGAAGCCGGAGCGCAGCCAGCGCCACGCGCTAGTAGTTCACCACCTGCTCCTCAAAGTACGCCTTGGGATGGTTGCAAACCGGGCACACCTCGGGCGCCTTGGCACCAACATGCAGGTGCCCGCAGTTCAGGCACTTCCACACCTTTACGCCCTCGCGCTCAAACACCTCGCCCGATTCAATGCGCTCGACGAGCTTGTTATAGCGCTCCTCGTGAGCCTTCTCGACAGCGCCAACGCCACGGAACTTCGCGGCGATCTCGGCAAAACCCTCCTCTTCGGCGGTCTTGGCGAACTCGTCATACATCGTGGTCCACTCGTAGTTCTCGCCCGCGGCAGCATCGCGCAGGTTGTCCAGCGTATCCGGAACAGCACCGTCGTGCAGGTACTTAAACCACAGCTTGGCATGCTCGGACTCGTTGCCCGCCGTCTCTGCAAAGATATTCGAAATCTGAACGTAGCCGTCCTTTTTGGCCTTGGATGCATAGTAACGATACTTGGTGTGCGCCTGGGACTCACCGGCAAAAGCGGTCTCGAGGTTCTTCTTGGTTTGAGAATTCTCAAAATCCATAGGTGTACTTCCCTTCAATACGCGCCGCCCACAGACTTTGAGCGGCATTGTTTTTAGGATACCCTCATGCCGAGAATCTAAACCTTACTATCCTATTCTGCAAATTCGCGTCATCACACACTCAGCCAGCGCTCGCCTTCGGCACGACAAAAGCCTTCGCGCTCCAGGTCGGCAAGAATGCCCGCAATAAAATCGCAACCAACCGGTTCGCGACCCGCTGCGGCCTCCATCTTGTTAACGCCTGCAACAGCTTCAACAAGCGTTATGCCCGCCGGCTGTCCGTCGCGGGCTGCAAGCAGCATGCGCACGATATGGGCACGCTTTTGCCGACGCGAGCCCTCAAACTTGGACTGGCGGCTGTAGCCCGCCGAGCGCCTAGACGGATTGGGCAGCGTCTTTTTGAGATACGCGCCGTAATCCAGCAGCGCGTAATACCACGCGCGCGGCGTATCGGCATCGTCGAGCGGCACGGCAAAGGGAGCGGCCTCATCCGCCGCCGCACCGGGCGCCGCCGGGCAGGCCGCCTGGATCAACGGCACCAGCTCGCGGTCGGGAACAGACGGAACGTCAGGAAAGAAGTGATGCAGAAAGACCGTGCGCACATTGGTCTCCAGGTACACTCCCGGAAGATCAAACGCAAACGACCGAATGCCCTGCGCCGTTGCGGGCCCAATACCGGGCAGCGCGACCAGGTCGCGTGTATCACGCGGAAACTCCCCATCCCAGTCCTCCACGAGTCGCTGCGCAGCCTTATGGAGCGCCAAAGCACGGCGGTTGTAGCCCATGCCCTGCCAAGCGTCCAAAACATCAGAAGGAGCGGCCTGGGCGAGAGAATGCACGGTCGGAAAGCGGTCGAGCCATGCCGGCATGCGCATCTCTACGCGTGGAACCTGCGTCTGCTGCAGCATGACCTCGGAAAGCCAGATGATGTACGGGTCGCGTGTGCGGCGCCACGGAAGGTCGCGATAACGCAGAACCCCTTCCGAACGAATCATCGAACGAAAGGGGTCCTGAATCATAGCTATACTCCTTATGCGGCGCTACTCCTCCCGGCAAGCACACGCGCAAACGGCATACTCGGGAAAGGCGTCGCGGTCGGCGAACTTGGGATCGACGGCGGGGAACTGGCGGCGAGCGACGACATCGTCCAGCGAAACGGAATCGAGGTAGTCACGCATCAGCGCCTGGGCCCCAGCCCACAGGGGATGATAGCAGCACGTGCCCCTGCGTGCACAGTCGCCATCGAGTGCCGTGCAATCATTCATAACCATAGGGCCCTGAACGGCCTCGACGACCTGACGGATAGTGACCTCGCTCGGGTTGACCTTAAGACGCATACCGCCGTGGACGCCACGCAGGCTCTCCACAATACCGGCCTGAACCAAACCGTGTTGGATCGAACGGGCAAACGAATACGGAACATTGACCTCTTCGGCAGCAGTGCGAACAGAAAGCAACCGCTCCGGCTCCTCGGCAAGCATCGCAAGCATGCGGAGGGCATAATCAGTCTTCCTCGATATGTCCATGTTTCCCCTTTCAAGGAATACGAACAGCTCGAACGGGCTCCGGGGCCGAGCTTACGTCGAGACGCTAAATAACCGCCGGGACAACCAAATAGTGAATTAGATGTCCGCTGAAGGTCGAATCCAAAGCAAATTGCATCAGATTAGGCCAACAGTGGAATTTAGTATAACCTAACCCCCTGTTTCGTTGAACGAGTGTTGCGCAACAAACCCCCCTGTTTAAACCGATATACTTAATTCATTTCCGCATCTCGGAAACAAGGAGCAGAATGAAAGGGACGGCCGAGCGCTTGTCCTATTAAACGCAAAAAGCCACGTCCGAAGACGTGGCTTTAATTGCGTTGGCGGGAAGTACGGGGCTCGAACCCGCGACCTCCGACGTGACAGGCCGGCGCTCTAACCAAACTGAGCTAACTCCCCAGGCAGTCGTTCGCGTTTGTTTCCGCTCGCGTGCGCTGCGGGGATTAGTATACACAGAAGTCTGTTCGCCGCGCAACAACTTTTTTGAAAATATTTTTTGGGTCCCTCCGGGAGGGTCTCCGGGGCCGGCTGGCGCGGGTTAAGTTTGTCGCGAGTTCCGCACGCAAAGGAAAGCACTTAATGTGCTTTCCGTCTTGCGCAGGACTGTAGAGCAGCAAAC